>NZ_CAMPQC010000002.1:0-63629 GCF_946902955.1 Corynebacterium sp. Marseille-P8863
GTGAAATCGAATTCGGTGCCGTCTGGTAGGGCGTCGGTGTCGGCGACGCTGTTTTTCGGCTCGGGGTCCTCGCCGTATTTGACGTTTTGGGCTTGGCCCTGCGGGTCGTAAAGGTCATCCATCGTTGTGACCGTCACCGTCACATCGAAGGCGGGAGATACAGAGCCGTCGGAGAATTCCACTTGAACTGGTACGTGATGTACCCCTTTCAATGCAATGTCGTTAGGGCGAGCGACAATTTCGCCGTTCTCGATGCGTACCCAGTCGCGATTATTCCCGACATCGGAAACGAAGAACCTCGCCCCCTCAGGCTGCTCGTAACTTTCACCACGAGCTTTATGCGTGTCGATCAACAGTGGCGTAGGTGTAGAGCCAGATGCATTCACCCCGACGGTAATCTCGCTGACCTTCTCTGGCAGATATTGGGTGGATTGGTGTGGCTCGCCCACAAAGATATGGAAGTTGGGCAGGTCATACTGGCCGTTGCTCTTGTCATAGTCGACATCGAGAGGGATTTCGAGTAAGCCAGCACGTTCAGCACCGTCAGCGACTTCGATCTTGAGCTTATTGTCGGTGACGCTGACATTGTTTCCTGGCTGGCTAAAGAAATCCCGAGTTTTTTTAAAAGCGGGCTCATTATCTAGCGTGTTGCGGTCTACGGTGAGGATAGCTTGCGATCCCGGTTTGCCCATATGTAGCGGCCATTTGTCGGAAGACTTCTCGCGGAACGGATCGGACCATGCAACCTCTTCCAGAATGAAAGGTTGGTCGCCCGGTTTTATCACCTGGGGGTGCCGGGGGAACTTTGGCTCGTAACGAATGTGAGCAGGAAGATCTTCTTCGCTATCGGCAAGGTAAACGTGGACATAAGTAGTAAAAGTGGTTCCGTCGAGAATAGCTTTGACCCCGAGGCGAGCCTGCTGGGCGTCGTTTGGAATCCCATTGGTTAAATCAAGGGTCATACTGCCGTCGTCGTGAAAGTCCACCCAGCTCAAGTCGTCACCATTTTGCACCAACTCGTATGTGACCCCAGAAGGTTCTGGGCGCTGCAGCTCGGAAGGGTAGAACTCCCAGTACTCGGGGGCGGGGACTTCTACTTTTTGGCCGACCTTCCCCAAAACGAAGTCGGGGTAGGTGGGTACGTAACTTTGGTACCACGCGTAGCCGGTCCCCGTCCCCTCGAGTCCCACGGGCGCGCCGTCCACCTCCGGGATCGCAGTGTCATCGCGCTCCGGTACTGCCGGCGCTTCGTCTTCGGCCTGCGCGTACGCTGCAGGCGGAGCTGCGATGCTTACCGCGGCGGTGCCAGAGATGGCCAGCGTAGCTGCCATGGATGCGGCGAGGGCCGGGCGAAGATCAACCTTGCGGGGGGTGAAGATAGACCGCATGTGGGTCCCTTTCTGAGGAGACGGCTAATAGGAAGAATCAGTCCCGGGAACCTGATCTACGGCACCAAACTGTTTTGAAAATCGCTTGATGCAGGGTTGGAGGGACCTTTGTATGGAATGTTACGGCATTGGTCATACAAAGGCACGGGGAGGCGCTGATACGTGTCGCCAAAATGGGGGTAACCGGCGGAATTCCAGCGCAGTTCGGGTGAGGTGGCTACAAGCGGGGCCCGGCAGCCAGCGACGCACCTTGGTTTTTCCTGGAATCGTCGGCGCTCGTCGCGAGCTCTTAGTGGCGGAAGTTGCCCACCCAACGCTGCCAGGCGTGCTGGGCGTCGGAGGAGAAGCCTCCGGGCTGCGGCGCGGCCGCTTCCTGCGGCTGCTCGGAGGAGGCTGCGGGTGCTTCCGGTGCTGCCGGTTCGGACTGCGGCTGCCCGGCCTGCTCAGCCTGGTTCGCCGGCTCTGCCGGTGCCTGCTGCTGCGGAGTGCCCGGCTCGCTCTGGCTGTTGTTGGCGCCATCGTTGAGGCCCATCGGGCGCAGTGCCTCGGAGGCCTGCTGTGCGGCCTCGCTGGCGGCGGACTGTGCTGCGGATTCGGCCGCGCTCGCCGGGTTCTCCGCACCTTGGTCGCCCGGGCCACCCGGGGTTGCGGATGCGGTCGGCTCCGTCGCTGGTGCGGCGGTCGTGGGCTCGCTGTTCTGGGCGTCGGCGGTGTCGGCGGTGCCCGGGGTGCCCGCAGCGCCCGGCTGCGCCGAACCGTTCGCGCCGCCGGTGGTGCCCGTGGTCGCCTGCGCCTCGGGGCCTGCCACCGCAGTCGTGGGCATCACGGTCGTGGGCACCACGTTGGTGGGGCGGAAGACGCGCGTGGACTGGTTCGACGGCTGTGCGGTACCCACCACCGCGTGCTGCGGCGCGTACGGGTCGGAGTTCAGGTTGTAGTTGGAACCGCCGCCCTGCTGGGCGGGCGCGGCCTGGTACGCGTCGGTGTCGTGGTGCGCGTTCTGGTGACGGGGGTCCTGGTTGTCCCCGCTGGTGGTGGAGGAATTGTGGTCCGCGGGGGCGTCGCTAAGCGCCGTTGCCTTCGTGGACTTCGAGATTGCAGACTCGGTGCTGGAGGCGGAGGTGTCCGGGTGCTTCGTGTCGCTGTCCGTGACGTACCCGGCCTGCGCGGAGCGGTCGGAGGCGGAGGTGTTGAACACCACGATGCCCACCACGATGGCTACCAGGATGCCGGCCGTCATGAAGAGGCCCACGCGGGGCTGGTTGTCCTTCATCGCTCCTCCTCTCGCATGTCACGCTATTGAGTCAAAAGTGTTACAACCCTATAACAAAAGTTGCGCTGAAGCCGTTATAGCACGCCGCAGGGGAAATTTTGTGTCCGAGTGATCGCAAACACACCCGCGGTGGCGCGATCGTGGTAGACCTAAGGGGCAAACTGCCCGATATAGAAGGAGACGCCGATGAGTACGTGGGACGAGGAAATCTTTTCCATCGACGCCAACACCGACTTTCTCGACGAGCTGGATACCCTCGAGGGGGACGAGCTCGAGCAGGCGCTTATCGACGCCGTGCTGCTGGCCGCCAACCAAGATCCCAGCACCGTCAACGAGGACGAGTTGCTGAACGCCCAGGCCGCGGCGACGATCGTGGCCATCTGGTCCGGCGCCCCCTTCTCCGCGGGCGAGACGGCCGATACGTACACCTTTATCCGCACGCACAACGGCGCGCTGGACGAGGAAACCTCGGAGGCGGCCACGTCCGTGCTCGAGGCCGCGGCCGAGCACACCGACGCGGACCTGGACCAGTTCCTCGAAGCGCTGGCGTAGGCGCGCGAGCATGATCATTGCAGTCGAAGGCATCGACGGCGCCGGAAAGAACACCCTGGTCCAGGCGCTGCGCCGCGAGCGGGGCGCGGACGCGCTGGCGTTCCCCCGCTACGCGGACTCGATCCACGCGCAGCTGGCGCAGCAGGCGCTGCACGGGAAGATGGGCGACCTGACCGATTCTGCGTACGGCATGGCCACCATGTTTGCACTGGACCGCTTCGGGGCGAGGGCGGACATCGCGCGCTACAAGGGCAGCGACGAGATCGTGATCCTTGACCGCTACGTGGCGTCAAACGCGGCGTACTCCTGGGCGCGCACCGGCGACGAGACGGTCGTGGAGTGGGTCCGCGAGCTCGAGTTTGACCGGCTCGGCCTTCCTCTGCCGGACCTGCAGGTGCTCGTGGACACGCCCCCGGAGGTCGCGCAGGAGCGGGCCGTCCAGCGCGCGGCGCAGGACGCCTCGCGCGAGCGCGACCGTTACGAGCGGGATGCGCAGCTGCAGCGCGACACCCACGGCGCCTACGTGTCCCTGGCGGAAGCCGGCTGGGTGAGTCCGTGGATTCGCACCAATGATGCGGGCACTATTATGCAAGCAGTGAAAGACTTCTACGCCAAGGAGCCGTGATGCAGCCGAAGATCCTCGTTGTTGATGATGACCCAGCCATCAATGAGATGCTCACCATCGTGCTGGAGGCCGAGGGCTTCCGCACCGCGTCCGTCCAGGACGGCGCGGAGGCGGTGGACGCGTTCCACAGCTTTGACCCGGACCTGATCCTGCTGGACCTCATGCTCCCGGGCGTCAACGGCATTGACATCTGCCGCGAGATCCGCCGCACCTCTCCGGTGCCCATCGTCATGCTGACCGCGAAGACCGACACGGTCGACGTGGTGCTCGGCCTGGAATCCGGGGCGGACGACTACATCACCAAGCCGTTCAAGCCAAAGGAGCTGGTGGCCCGCATTCGCGCCCGTCTGCGCCGTACCGACGACCAGGCCAGCGACGTCCTCCACGTGGGTGACCTGACCATTGACGTCCCGCAGCACATTGTCAGCCGCGGCAGCGAGGAGATCTCGCTGACCCCGCTGGAGTTCGACTTGCTGCTCGAGATGGCTCGCAAGCCCAACCAGGTGCACACCCGTGAGGAGCTGCTGGAAACGGTGTGGGGCTACCGCAACGCCTCGGACACCCGCCTGGTCAACGTGCACGTACAGCGCCTGCGCTCCAAGATCGAGCGCGACCCGGAGAACCCGGAGATCATCCTGACCGTGCGCGGTCTGGGCTACAAGACCGGCAAGCCGGGGGTGTAGCACATAAAGCGCAACGCAGTCTGGCGGGCGAGAGAGCGCGTCGCAGAATCTTGGCGCACCTCCCTGCAGGTTCGGTTCGTGGGCACGGTGCTCATCGTCTCCACCGTGGTCATGCTCGTGCTCGGCTTCGCCATGGCTTCCGTGGTCACCCAGCGCATCGCCGCCACCAAGCTCGACGCGGCGAGCGTGGAGATTGACCGCGCGCGGGTGATGGTGGAGGACCAAGTCAACACCACTGGCAGCGCGTCCTCCCTGCAGGTGCGGCTGAACTCAGCGCGCGCCGCGCTGACGCAGCGCTCCCAGCAAAGCGCTGAGGCTCCGAGCGTGTACGAGCCGGTCCTGGTGGTCAGCGGCGGCCCCGGCGCCGGTACCTCCTCGCCGGAGTCTTTCTCCATCCCGGAGCGGCTGCGAACTTACGTGTCCGAGGGCAACGTGGCCTACCAGTATTCCAGCGTGGAGCGCGCTGACGGCACGACCTACAACGCCCTCATCATCGGTACGCCGACGAACGCGGACGTGCAGGACCTCCAGCTGTACCTGGTCATGAACATGGACAACGAGGCCTCCACGCTCGCGCTTATGCGCGGCCTGATTGCGTCGGCGGCGGTGATCGTCATCGTGCTGCTGGTGGGCATTGCGTGGCTCGCTTCGCAGCAGATCGTCGCGCCGGTGCGCTCGGCGTCGCGCACGGCGGAGCGCTTCGCCTCCGGCCACCTCCGCGAGCGCATGCCCGTGGACGGCGAGGACGAGATGGCGGTGCTCGCACTGTCCTTCAACAACATGGCGGACAAGATCTCGCAGCAGATCAACCACCTCGAGCAGTACGGCGACCTGCAGCGGCAGTTCACCTCGGACGTCTCCCACGAGCTGCGCACCCCGCTGACCACGGTCCGCATCGCCGCCGACATGATCGCCGCCAATGAGGATGAGCTGGACCCGGCGACCAAGCGCGCCTCGCAGTTGATGATCAGCGAGCTCGACCGCTTCGAGGCCCTGCTCACCGACCTGCTCGAGATCTCCCGCCACGACGCCGGTGTTGCGGACCTCTCGCTGGCAAACATCGACGCCCGCGCGCCCATTGAGTCGGCCTGGGCACAGACGAAGCACCTGGCAGAGGAGCTCGAGGTCGAGGTGCTTTTCGACGTCCCCGAGGACCCCGTCAACATCGAGGGAGACCCGCGACGCATCGAGCGCATCGTGCGCAACCTCATGGCCAACGCCATCGACCACTCCGAGGGCAACCCGGTGCGCGTGGTGCTGCGCGCCAACGACGAGGCTGTCGCCATCACCGTCACCGACGGCGGCGTGGGCCTTAAGCCCGGCCAGGAGGAGCTGGTGTTCAACCGCTTCTGGCGCGCGGACAAGTCGCGCAAGCGCCATTCCGGCGGCACCGGGCTGGGCCTGGCCATTGCCCGCGAGGACGCGCTGCTGCACAAGGGAACGCTCGACGCTGCGGGCACCCCGGGCGTGGGCGCGCAGTTCCGGCTCATTCTGCCGCGCCACACCGAGGACGGGTTCACCGAGGAGCCCCTGCCGCTGGTCGCACCGGGGGCGGAGCTGGAAGCGGCGGCGGAGCCCGCGGAACCTGCGCAACCCGCGGGGCCGGCGGCACAGGACGACACTGCAGCGCTAAAGGAGGCGACAGATGCGGAGGAACGGTAAGGCCAAGGCGGCGGTGGCGGTGGCGTCGATAATCGCCCTGACCTCGGGATGTACCTCCTTGCCCGCGAATACTGACCCGCACGTGCTGCACCCCTTTGACGAGCAGACCGCGGGCGGCCCGGACGTGACCCCGGTGCAGGGGCGAGAGCCGGACCTGCTGCTGCGCGACTTTTACAGCGCGGCCGCGGTTCCCGCCGGCGACTACGAGGCGGCGCGCGCGTTCCTCACGGGCGACGCGCGCTCGGCCTGGGACCCGCGCGTGCAGACGCTGGTGGTGGACAGCCTCGGGGTGACCACGCTGGTCGGCAGCGCGGGGAACAAGCGCAGCTTCAGCGTCCACGGCGACGTGGTCGGCGAGCTGCACGACGGCGGCGCGTTCACTCCGGAGCATGGCTCGTACGAAGCCACGATCGAGCTCGAGCTTGTCGACGGCGAGTGGCGCATTTCCTCGCTTCCGTCCGGCGTGGTACTGGAGCGCAGCGAGATGCGCGACGAGTACCAGCCCTACGACCTCTACTTCTTCGACCCCGCCGGCAACGAGCTCATCACGGATCGTCGCTGGGTCTACGCCCGCCGCGAGTCGCTGCCGAGCGCCCTGATCTCCCTGCTCACACAGGGGCCGTCGGACCGCCTCCAGCCCGCGGTGTCCGGCCCGAACGCGCTCGCCTCTGCGGAGGAGGAGGACGCGACGATCGCGTACACCGGCTTCAACGACGGCGCGTACGAGTTCACCGGCTTCGGCGGCATGGACGAACAGACGCGCAAGCAGTTCGCCGCGCAGGTGGTCTGGACGCTCGCCTCCGCCGGCGTGACCGGGCCCTATAACCTGCAGGCCGACGGGGAAGCGCTCTTCGACGGCGCCGACAAGCTCACCGTCGACGACTTCGCCGAGTTCAGCCCCCTCGTGGACCTCGTGGGCGACAGCACGCTCTATTCGCTTACCGACGGCCACGTGTCCCGCGTCAGCGGCGGCACCGCCAGCCAAGTCGACGGCCCGCTTGGGCAGGACGGTAACGTCATGACCGCCGACATCTACGGCGAGGACGCCTGGGCCGGCGTCTTCGGCGACGGGCCCGAGGGCGAGGACGACACGTTCCGCGTCGGCCGTTTCGGCGGAGGGGACGAAGAGGTAGTGAAGGGCAAGACGTTCTCCAGGCCCACCTTCGAGCCGGACGCGGCCGCCGTGTGGATCGTTGCGGAAGGCAAGAACGTGCTGCGCACGTGGCGGTCCACCGCCACCGGCGAGTACACCACGAGCGAGATCACCGTCGACCTGCCGGAAGGCGTGGAAGGCAACATTTCGGTGCTACGCCTAACGCGAAGCTCGGCGCGCGTCCTCATGATCATCGACGGTCATCTGTACACCGGCATCGTGCAGCGCGGGCAGACCGGCGATCGCTCCATCGTGAACGTGATGGAGTACGCCTCCGAGCTCGGCGGGTCATTCATTACCGCCGAGTGGCAGCCGGACGGGTCGCTGCTGGCCGGCACCTCCAGCGCGGCCGCGCCGGTGCTGCGGGTGGAGCAGGACGGTTCCTCCACGACCACGCTGTCCGCGGGCAACATTTCCGCGCCGGTGGTGGCCGTGGGCACCTCGCCGAACATGCTCTACGTCACCGACGCCAACGCGTTGCTGCAGATGCCCATCTCCGGTGCGGATAACCCGCTGTGGCGCGAAGTCCCGGGCCTGCTGGGCACCCGTGCGCTGCCGATTGTGGCCCGCCACTAGGCAGCGGTTCCGGGGGAGGGGGAAGACAATGCTTGGGGGCGTCGCCGACCTGATCCTGCCGCGCTACTGCGTCGGCTGCGGCGAGCCGGGCGCGGTCCTGTGCGGGCGTTGCCGCACCCTGCTGGCGGCGCCGCCGACCCGCGTGTTCCCCAACGTCGCCGTCCACGCGCCCGTCTTCGCGCTCGGCCCGTACGCGGGGGCGCACCGCGGCGTCATCCTGGCGATGAAGGAGCGCAAGAACCTCGCGGTGCGCCGCCACGTCGGCGCGGTCATCGGGGCCGCGGTGGAATTCCTCGAGGTGCGCGGTGATCTCGCGGACGTGGACGTGCTCGTCCCCGCGCCGACGCGTGCCGCGAGCGCGCGAGAGCGCGGCGGTGATCCGGTGCAGGCCGTGTGCCAAGCGAGCGGGCGCGCGACGGTGCCTGCGCTGGAGTTGGACCCGCGCACCGCGGACCAATCCGAGCTGGACGAGGCGGGCCGCAGGGCCAATCTGGCGGGGGCAGTGCGGGTGACGGCTACCCCCGCTGGAAACGTGGTGATCGTAGACGACGTGGTGACTACGGGGGCAACGCTGGGGGCAAGCGTGGCCGGGCTGCTGGCCCACGGGGTGCGGGTCGTCGGCTGCCTCACGATGGCCGAGGCGTGAATAAAAGTGCAGGCAAGAGTGGGTTCTGTGTGGTATGCGTGCCGCCGGCTGCGAGGCGCGGACGCATTCAGGAAGTTGGGCGGGAGTTCTTTGGAAAAACAGACACATTGGTTATGACCAGTTGTATAGTGGACGTAGACCGAGTTCCTACTACTCAAGGGAGGACGCAGATGACTTCTGCAGACCAACACGACAGCCTGAGCCCCAACGCGCAGGTGACCATCACCGGCCGAAATGTCGATGTCCCTGAGCACTTCCAAGAGCGCGTGAACGCCAAGCTTGCCAAGGTGGAAAAGCTTGACCCGTCGCTCACCTTCTTCCACGTCGAGCTGCAGCACGAGCCCAACCCGCGCCGCGAGGCGCAGGCGCAGCGCGTGCAGATCACCGCAACCGGCAAGGGCCACCTCGCCCGCGCCGAGGCGAAGGAGGACAGCTTCTACGCCGCGCTCGAGTCCGCGCTGGGTAAGATGGAGCGCTCCCTGCGCAAGGTGAAGGTCCGTCGCCAGGTTGCCCGGTCCGGCCACCGCGCGCCGAAGTCCACCGGCCAGATCGCCGCTGAGCTGGCGCAGGAGGCCGAGGAGGCACGCAACAAGGCGGAGAATAACTACGACGTTGACCCGTACGCGGCCACCATTGAGGACGTGGAGCCGGGCCAGGTCGTGCGTCGCAAGGAGCACCCCGCCACCCCGATGAGCGTGGACGAGGCCCTCTCCGAGATGGAGCTGGTGGGCCACGACTTCTTCCTTTTTGTGGATGAGGAGTCTAAGCGCCCGTCCGTGGTGTACCGCCGCCACGCCTACGATTACGGCCTGATCGTCCTCGCGGACGCCGAGGCGTAAGCGCCGACGCCGGCTGTACCGCCCGCGCATCCCAAGTTCGCACGGGGTGCGCGGGCGGTTGTTGTGTGCGGTGGCGGAGGGGAGGGGGGCTCGGGGGCGTCGATAAGCATGCGCCCTTGCGCTCACATCAACCTTTTACCGGACAGTCAGGCCGGGGGTTGCCAACAGCTGGAGGAATATGCGTACAATTGCCCGTTGGTACACCATAATGAACTCCACGTAGAACGCGTTTTTTCGCATTCGCTACGCCAAGAACTGACTCAAGAAGGATTCGCACAACGTGTTTGGACTTTCCAAGTTGCTCCGCGCCGGTGAAGGGCGCACCGTCAAGCGCTTAGCCAAGATTGCTGACCAGGTCATGGCGCTGGAAGGGGAATACGAGGCCCTGACCGACGAGGAGCTCAAGGCGAAGACCGGCGTGTTCAAGCAGCAGGTCGAAGAGGGCGCGTCGCTGGACGACATCCTCGTCGACGCGTTTGCCACCGCCCGCGAGGCGTCGTGGCGCGTGCTGGGGCAGAAGCACTACAAGGTGCAGATTATGGGTGGCGCGGCGCTGCACTTCGGCTCCGTCGCCGAGATGAAGACCGGTGAGGGCAAGACCCTGACCTCGGTGCTGCCCGCATACCTCAACGGCCTGTCCGGCAAGGGCGTGCACATCGTCACGGTCAACGATTACCTGGCCAAGCGTGACGCGGAAATGATGGGCCGTGTGCACCACTTCCTCGGCCTGGACGTGGGCGTGATCCTCTCCGAGATGCGCCCGGACGAGCGCAAGAAGGCCTACGCGGCCGCGATTACGTACGGCACCAACAACGAGCTGGGCTTTGACTACCTGCGCGACAACATGACGCGCTCCATGAACGACATGGTGCAGCGCGGCCACAACTACGCCATCGTGGACGAGGTTGACTCGATCCTCATCGATGAGGCGCGTACGCCGCTGATTATTTCCGGCCCCGTCGACGGCTCGAGCCAGTACTACACCGTCTTCGCGCAGCTGGCGCCGCGCATGCGCGAGGGGAAGCACTACGAGGTGGACCACCGCAAGCGCACCATCGGTATTACTGAGGACGGCGTGGAGTTCGTCGAGGACCAGCTGGGCATTACCAACCTCTACGCGCCGGAGCACTCGCAGCTGGTGAGCTACCTCAACAACGCCATCAAGGCGAAGGAGCTCTTCGAGCGCGACAAGGACTACATCGTCCGCCAGGGCGAGGTCATGATCGTGGACGGCTTCACCGGCCGCGTGCTGGCCGGCCGCCGCTACAACGAGGGCATGCACCAGGCCATTGAGGCCAAGGAGCAGGTGGAGATCAAGAACGAGAACCAGACGCTGGCTACCGTCACGCTCCAGAACTACTTCCGCCTGTACGACAAGCTGGCGGGCATGACCGGTACCGCCGAGACCGAGGCGGCCGAGCTGCACCAGATTTACAAGATGGACGTCGTGCAGATCCCGCCGAACCGTCCGAACCAGCGCCAGGACCGCGACGACCTGATCTACAAGACGCAGGAGGCCAAGTTCGCGGCCGTGGCCGAGGACATTGCAGAGCACTCGGAGAAGGGCCAGCCGGTGCTGGTGGGCACCACCTCGGTGGAGCGCTCCGAGTACCTGTCGCAGCTGCTTACCCGCAAGGGCGTGAAGCACAACGTGCTCAACGCGAAGCACCACGAGGAAGAGGGCCGCATCATCGCCGAGGCCGGCCTGCCGGGCCGCGTGACCGTGTCTACCAACATGGCCGGCCGCGGTACGGACATCGTGCTGGGCGGCAACCCGGAAATTCTGCTGGACGCGAAGCTGCAGGCGCAGGGCCTGGACCCGTTTGAGAACGAGGAGGGTTATCAGGAGGCGTGGGACGCACAGCTCCCGGCTGCAAAGGAGCGCTCCAAGCAGCTTGGTGATGAAGTCCGCGCTGCCGGCGGCCTCTACGTCATCGGCACCGAGCGCCACGAGTCGCGCCGCATTGACAACCAGCTGCGCGGCCGCTCCGGCCGCCAGGGCGACCCGGGTGAGACCCGCTTCTACCTCTCCATGCGCGACGAGCTCATGGTGCGCTTCATGGGCCAGTCCATGGAGAACATGATGAACCGCCTCAACGTGCCGGACGACGTGCCGATCGAGGCGAAGATGGTCTCCAACGCCGTGAAGGGCGCGCAGGCCCGCGTGGAGAACCAGAACTTTGAGATGCGCAAGAACGTGCTTAAGTACGACGAGGTGCTCAACGAGCAGCGCAAGGTGGTCTACCGCGAGCGCCAGGAAATCCTGGGCTCCAAGGACATCAAGGACCAGGTCCGCCGCATGATCGATGACACCGTCGGCGCCTACGTCGAGGGAGCCACCATGAACGGTTACGTGGAGGACTGGGACCTGCGCGAGCTGTGGAACGCGCTCGACTCCCTCTACGGCCCGACGGTGTCCTCCGAAGAGCTCGTCGAGGGCTCCACCTACGGCAGCCCGGGTGAGATCAGCGCCTCCGAGCTGCGCCAGGCGCTTATCGACGATGCGCAGGCCCAGTACGACAAGCTCGAGGAGAACGTCGCCGCGATCGGCGGGGAAGACCAGATGCGCAACATCGAGCGTTCCGTGATCCTGCCGATCATCGACACCAAGTGGCGCGAGCACCTCTACGAGATGGACTACCTGAAGGAAGGCATCGGCCTGCGCGCGATGGCGCAGCGTGACCCGCTGGTGGAGTACCAGAAGGAAGGTGGCGACATGTTCGCCGCCATGAACGAGGCCGTCCAGGAGGAGACGGTGCGCCAGCTGTTCCTCATCCGCAAGCAATTCGAGGGGCAGAACGGCACTGAAGGCGCTGACGGTGCTGCGGGCGCAGAGGGCTCCGGCGACGCACCGCAGGGTCAGCAGGCCTAAGTTCCCGTACACTACCGGGAGTGAAGAAAGGAGAGAGGCAATGCAGGGACTGATTATTGATTACGCCGGCGTCCTGGACCAGGACCCGGAGGATGTCGCCCGCTGGCGCGAGCTCATCGCCGAGGTGAAGAAGCAGGAGATCTCCGTCGGCATCCTGTCCAACGAGGAGGCGGACAGCCCGATGGCGGAGGCCATCCGCGAGTGGGAGTTCCGCGGCGACGTGGACGCCGTTGTCCTCTCCGGCGAGGTCGGGGTGGGCAAGCCTGACCGCGCCGCGTTCCAGGCTGCGGCCGACGCCATCGACGTGATCATCAACGACTGCGTGATGATCGACGACGACATTGTCAACGTCCGCGCGGCCGTCGAGTTCGGCATGATCGGCATCCTGCACACCGCATTCGAGCGCACCGCGGTGGAGATCCAGACCCTGTTCGGAGTTGAGGGCGAGTTCTAATGCGCGTCTACATCCCCGCCACCTTCGCCATGCTGGAACAGCTCAACGAGCAGGGCGTCCTGCACGCCCGCAATGGGTGGGGCTTCGCCGCCACCCCGGAGCTCACCGAGTTTTTCAACTCCGGCGACCAGGAAGAGATCGAGGCCATCGCGTTCGATGACGCGGCGCTCGCCTCGATCCGCTTGCTCGCCATCGGCGACGAGGAGCGCTTCCCGCACCGCCGCGTCGTCGTGTCCGCCGACGTTGACGCCACCGGAGAGCCGGACATGGGCGAGTCCGTGGTCAAGGTGTCCGGCCCCGTCGAGCTCAAGGACGTCGCTGCCGTCCACGTGGACGTGCGCGAGGCCGAAGACGCCACGAAGCGGGCCACCGAGCTCATCGACGCCGCCGATCTCGGCGACGAGGACGCCGAGCTGGCCGTGGGCGACGCCCAGGACAACTACATGGCGTTCTTCGACCCCAGCGAGCTACCGTTCCTCATCGAGCTGCTTTAGCTCCCACTCATTATTCGAGTGCAGCGCAGCCAACAGGTTGCGCACCGCCGCCGCCCGCCTGCCCACAGGCGAGTCGGCGGCGAAGTCGTCCCACGCGCACTCCGGGTCCGCGGGCGGGCCCAGGTGGGTGCAGCCGCGCGGGCAAGCGTCTGCGGCCTCGGACAGGTCGGGGAAGACGTCGATGATCTGCTCCGGCTGGACGTGCGCCAGCCCGAACGACCGGATGCCGGGGGTGTCGATGATCCATCCGCCGCCCGGGCCGGTGAGCTCCAGGGCGACGGATTGGGTTGAGGTGTGGCGCCCCTTGCCCACGCCGGAGACGTCGCCGGTCTCGCGCTGGGCGTCCGGCACGATGCGGTTGACCAGGGTGGACTTGCCCACGCCGGAGTGGCCGATGAGGGCGGAGACGTGGGCGTCGAGAAGCTGCTTGAGCGTCGCCAGGTCGTCGTCCGTGCCCGTGCGGAGCACCTGGACGTCCAGGTCGGCGATCTCGCGCTCAAAGTCGGTGGGGTCGTCGAGGTCGGACTTGGTCACGCAGACCACGGGGCGCACCCCGCCGACGAACGCGGCGATGAGAGCGCGCTCGACAAAGCCGGTGCGCGGCGGCGGATCGGCCGCGGCGACGACGATGAGCAAGAGCTCCGCGTTGGCCACGATGATCCGCTCGTAGGGGTCCGTGTCGTCGGCGGTGCGCCGCAGGACGGAGGTGCGGTCGGCGCGTTTGACGATGCGCGCGATCGTGTCCTTCTTGCCCGACGTATCGCCGACGACGCCGACGCGGTCGCCGACCTCCAGGCTCGTGCGCTTGAGCTGGCGGGCGCGGATGCAGTTGACCACCGGGCCGTCGTCGAGGACGACGCCCCAGCGACCGCGGTCCTTGGTGACCACCATGCCGTAGACGGCGTCGTTGTGGCTGGGCCGGTCCTTCGAGCGGGGGCGTTTGCCCTTGCCGGGGCGGACGCGGACGTCGGACTCGTCGTAGTCGGAAAATCGACGGCCCATTAGCCCTCCACCATCGCGGTCCACATATCGGCGAAGCCCGGCAGGGTCTTCGCGGTCGTGGCGATGTTTTCCACCTGCACGCCTTCCACGGCCAGGCCGAGGATCGCGCCGGCGGTGGCCATCCGGTGGTCCTCGTAGGAGTGCCAGGTACCGCCGTGCAGCGTGGCAGGGGAGATGCGCAGCCCGTCCGACAGCTCCTCGCAGGAGCCGCCGAGCCGGTTGATCTCCGTGGTCAGCGCCTCGAGGCGGTTTGTCTCGTGGCCGCGCAGGTGCGCGATGCCGGTGAGCTCGGACGGGGTGGCCGCCAGGGCGGCCAGCGCCGCGACGGTCGGGGTGAGCTCGCCGATGTCGCTCATGTCCAGGCGGATGCCGCGCAGGTTGCCGCGCTGCGGGCCGCGCACCTGGAGGGTGTGGTCGGCGCCGGTGGCGTGCAGCTCGACCTCGCAGCCCATGCGCTCGAGGATGTCGCGGATCACGTCGCCCGGCTGCGTGGTCTGGATCGGCCAGTGCGGCACTGCGGCGACGCCGCCGGTGACGGCCGCGGCGGCGAGGAACGGGGTGGCGTTGGACAGGTCCGGCTCGATGACCCACCGGTTCGGCCGGATTGGTTGCGGCTCGACCTTCCAGGTGTGGGCGGTGGCGGTGGTGTGCACGCCGGCGTCGGCAAGCATGGCCACCGTCATCTCGATGTGGGGCATGGACGGCAAGGTGCTGCCGGAGTGGGTGATGGTTACGCCGCGGTCGAAGCGCGGCGCGGCCAGCAGGAGGCCGGAGACGAACTGGGAGGAACCGGACGCGTCGATGGTCACCGCGCCGCCGTCGGCGTGGCCGGTGCCGTGGACGGTGAAGGGGAGTGCGTCGCCCGCTACGGCGACGCCGAGGTGGCGGAGCGCGTCCAGGATGGTGCCCATGGGGCGGGCCTTGGCTTGCACGTCGCCGTCGAAAAGCACCGGGCCCTGCGCAAACGCGGCGACGGCGGGCACGAACCGCATGACGGTGCCCGCGAGGCCGCAGTCCACCTCTGCGCCGTGGAGTTCGCCGGGCGTGACGCGGATTTCCTCGCCGCTGTGGGTGAACGTGGTGCCCATCGCGGCGAGCGCGGACTCCATGAGTTCCGTGTCTCGCGAGCGCAGCGCGCCGACGACGGTGGACTCGCTGTCGGCGAGCGCGGCGAGGATGAGCGCGCGGTTGGTCATCGACTTCGACCCCGGCACCTGCTGCGTGTGCGAGATGGGGTCGGGCGAAAACGGTGCGGTCCACAGTTCAGTCATGCGGTCCATCATAATAGAGGCATGTGTGGTCGTTTCGTGCTTTTCACCACCGGCGACGAGCTGCTTGACGCCGTCGGCACCCTGCCCGGGGCCGGCACCGTCGACGCCCCCGACGGCACGCCGCCCGCCCGCTACAACATCGCCCCGACCCAGCAGGTGCCGCTCGTGCGCTTCCAGGAGCAGGGGGCGCTTGTCGACGCCGCCCGCTGGGGCCTCCTCCCGTCCTGGAAAAACGACGAAACGGGGCCGCCGTTGTTCAACGCCCGCGCCGAGACCGTGGCCGAAAAACCCTCGTTCCGCTCCGCCTTCAAGTCGCGCCGCGGCCTGATGGTGCTGGACGGGTACTACGAGTGGAAGGGGGAGAAGGGCAGCAAGCAGCCCTACTTCGTCCGGCCCGAGTCCGGCCTGCTGTTCGCCGCGGCCCTGTGGGAGACAGGTCTGGACCGGTTGTCCACCACGATGGTGACTACCGCGGCGGCTGAAAATATGGCGTGGCTGCACCACCGACTCCCGCTATTCCTGGCCGCAGACGAGGTGGAGCAGTGGGTGTCCGGCACCCCGGAGGAGGCCGCGGAGCTACTCGCGCCCTCGCGGGTGGCGGACACGCTGCGCTGGCGGAAGGCGGACCCGGGCGTGGGCAGCGTGCGCAACGAGTATGCGGAGCTGACCGGGGTGGGCGAGCTGACGGACGTGCCCGCGGAGTAGGGGCTTACTGCGCGGCGATGTCGGCGAAGTCCGCGCCGGTGAGGGCGGCGAGGTCCTGCGGGGCGAGCTCCGCGGAGAGCCCGCGTTGGCCGGCGGAGACGATGATGGTGGGGAAGGGGGAGACGGAGGCGTCGATAAGCACTGGCAAACGCTGCAGGGTACCGAGCGGCGAGATGCCCCCGACGACGTAGCCGGTCGCGTGCTGGGCTTTCTTGGGGTCCGCCATCGCCGCCTTCTTCCAGCCGAGTGCTTTGGCGGCGGCCTTGAGGGAGAGGTGGCCGGCGACGGGGACGCAGCACAGCGCCATCTCGCGCTCGTTGGTCTCGTTGCGGACAACGAGCGTCTTGAGCGCGGCGGCGGGGTCCACCCCGAGCTCGTCGACGGAGTGCTCGCCGAAGTGGTCCTGGCTGGCCGCATATTCCAAGATGGTGTGCTCGGTGCCTTCGAGCGCGGCGATCGCGCGCGTGCGTGCAGACATAATTGGTACTCCTTTTGGTTGCTCCCGCCCGATCGTACGCCCGGCGCATTGCCCTACAATGGCGGGCATGCCCGAGACAGACCTGAAATCGCGCTTCACTGATGAAGCCATGCCCCTGCTTGACCAGCTCTATGGGGGCGCGCTGCGGATGACGCGGAACCCGCAAGACGCCGAGGACCTCGTGCAGGAGACGTACCTGAAGGCCTACAACGCGTTCGATCGGTTCAAGCCGGGCACGAACCTGAAGGCCTGGCTGTACCGGATTATGACCAACACGTATATCAATACGTACCGGAAAAAGCAGCGCCGACCGCTGGTGACCTCGGCGGATGACGTGACGGACAACCAGCTTTATACGTCCAGCTCGCACGAGTCGACGGGGCTGGAATCCGCCGAGGTGGAGGCGCTGAAACTGATGCCCAATTCGCGGATCTCGCAGGCGCTCAACGAGCTGAACGAGGACTACCGCATGGTCGTGTACTACGCGGACGTTGAGGGGCTGGCGTACAAGGAGATCGCCGAGGTCATGGACATTCCGCTCGGCACGGTGATGAGCCGGCTGCACCGTGGAAGAAAACAGTTGCGCGAGATGTTGAAAGACGTAGCGCGCGATCAGGGCATCGGACTGGATCACGCTGACATGCAGGACAGCGCCAAGAAAAGCGCCAAGAAAGCGGAGGAGAAGTGATGAGCACGCCCGGAAAGCACAACGACGCCGCTGGTCGGAGCCACGACGGCGCAGGCGGATGCTCGGGGGACTGCAGCGACGTGCACCCGCTGCTGTGCGAACTGTTCGATCCGGATACCCCGCCCGCGCGTGTACTGGAAATTCGTGAGCAGATTGCGGCGTGCCCGCACTGCTTTGGCAGGCTTGAATCGGAGCAGGCCGTGCGCGATCTGGTCCGCGATTGTTGCGGGGAAGCGCGGGCGCCGGAGCCGCTGCGTGACCGGATCATCGCTTCCATCACGTCTGTGAGTTACACAGAAATTCGGTATAACTGACCATCAGCCAGTTTTTATTAATCCCGTGATCGCGCAGGTCACGGGATTTTTTGCGCCTAGATTTTGCTGAAATATGGGGGCATAGTAGTTCTTTGCTTAGAGCGTTCCACAGGTGCAAACGGGGGTGATTTTCGGGGGTGGCGATTGGTGAACAATTGCCGCCCCAGTCGGCTGAGGAAACCTAAGTATTTTTTGCCTAGGTGTTTCCTGATTGGTCTGTCTTAGGAAAACGTTCACTATTCGGAGGAATGTCCAAAAAGTCCAGGTTGCTGGGAATGATAGCTGTGATTGCATGTATAACTATTCTTAGTAGGTATAATATGCAATCTTGTGGGCTGTTGAACAATTCTTATGGTTCTTAAATGTCGGCCGTATTTCGGGGGCGGTTGTAGAACAATTTACGTATGCACGTGACCACAAAGCCCAGCCAGACCCTGATAGCGTGTTGAACAATCAGTAAATAGAACGGGTAAAACGGTAAAAATTCGTAGCTGGATTTACACAGCTTCCCTCTGCATAGTCCTTGTGCATAAACTAAAGCCCGTAAACAACAGAACAGACACGCTGCGGACAGCGCACGGACACCATCCCCGCGACCCGCTGAACCGAGAAGAGGAACCAGTCATGAACGTCATCGCCCGCAAAGCACTTGCCGCCACTTGCGCGCTCGCAGTAATGGTTCCCGCCTTCCGGGTTCCCGCGGAGGCAAAGGTTGTTGACGACCCGAGCGTGGTCACCGTGACCGCCGACGAGGTCGGCCCCTTCTTCCACAACGTCGAGCTGGACAAGGGGCGCATCTCCTCCTTTAAGTTCACCGACCCGGCTTCCGTCGGCGGCACCCGGGACTCTTCCTTCTACATCGACTTCCGCTTCGGCGGCCAGAAGCTTGAGATGAGCGGCGCGAACACAAAGGTGCAGACCCGCAAGGACGGCAAGGCTGACGTGATCACGATGCGCAACGAGGACCGCAACCTCGGCGTGCAGTTCACCCGCGAGTTCCGCATCGATGGCAACACGGCCACCGTCCGTACCGAAATCACGAACACCAGCGGCAGCGACTCCTACTACCAGCTGGACATGACCAACCAGATCAACACCGCGCGCGAGCTGCAGGGGTCGTACGAGGATGGCCGCTTCACGGTCGGCCCCGAGTCCCTGGGCTACGATACGGAGATCTCCTTCGATGGCGCGACCTACTCCGGCGCTGCGAGCTCCTTCAACGGCACGACCAACCCGGACGAGGTCGGCTTCGTCGACGAGTCCGGTGCCCAGTTCCAGCGCGGCCGCTGGTTCGACGACATCGCCGCCGGCCAGACCGTCGTTGCAGAGACCACGATGACGATGCGCACCCAGGACGGCGCCGAGGACACCGACGGCGACGGCCTCGCCAACGCGTGGGAGGAGCAGGGGCTCACGCTTAACGACGGCACCGAGCTCCCCCTTAACGCGTGGGGCGCAGATCCGAACCGCCCCGACATTTTCCTGCAGATGAACTGGATGCCGTCCGAATACGAGTCTCTCGGCTGCTTTGACAATCCGCAGCAGGCAGCCTGCGCGGACGCAAACACGAAGAGCTACCGCCCGAGCAACGACATCCTGCAGCAGCTTGTCGACCTTTTTGCGGACCACGACGTGAACCTGCACATCGACGCCGGCGAGTCCTACACCAACATCCCGAACTACTCGGAGCGCCACGGTGGCGTCTACGGCGACTATACGAAGTACTACTTCCAGAACGAGCCGCAGGGCGTCAAGCTCATGGACAACATCGATGAGATGCTGGGCGACCGCTCCGCAGTCTTCCGCAGCGGCATGGTCGGCGACCAGATGGACCCGAGCACCTACTCGGTGGGTGTCTCCACGGTTGGTGACAACGCGTTCTACGTGGCCAACCACGACCGGATGACCACTGACGAGCAGTTCCGCAACACCATCCTCCACGAGCTGGGCCACACCCTCGGCCTGGACCACAACGGCTCCACCAAGTTTGCCAACCAGGTCCCGGACTCCGACTACCTGCCCAACTACTACTCGGTGATGAACTACCTCTACCAGTTCAGCCACTTTGACTATTCCGACCACGAGTCCGTCTCCGGCGGCGAGCTGCCGCAGGAATGCTACAACCCGGGCGCAAACTGCTACACCGGTGACTACCGGGTCCCCGCCGACTGGGACAACCTGATCATCAACACCGGCCACATTGGCAAGCCCGTGGGCACCGTCGGCGTCAAGAGCACGAAGGTTGATGCCGCTGCCGCGAAGACTGCAGCCAAGTACCAGCAGGACCTGACCAAGGCGGAGAAGAACGAGGGCACCGTCGACGTCGAGGTGGCAAGCTCCAACCTCGAGGCGGGCAAGGCCGGCAAAGTCACCCTGAAGGTGAACAACAGGGGCGCGGACCTGAACCGCTACACCGTCCAGGTGGTCACCCCGCACGGCGACGCCTCCAAGGACATCGTCCTCGACGGCGCGCTGACCGACCGCGACGAGGCCACCGTCACCGTGCCGGTGACCGCTGGCGACGCAGCCATCATGCCGCTCGACGTGAAGGTCACCAACCAGAATGGCGAGACCGCCTTCGAAGATCGCTTCGCCGTTGACGTCAAGGCCGGCAAGGCATCCGCGAACCCTGCAGCGATGGCAGGCGCTACCAACGCGCCCGCAAAGACGACCAAGACCGCGAAGTCTCAGGAGGCTGCGACCGAGACCGTGACGGCAAATCCGACCGTCGAGGCGGCACCGTCCAAGGCGGCGCCGGCGAAGTCGGCACCGGCAAAGTCGAAGGAATCCACCAAGAACGACGACGGCGCAATGACCACGGTGGCGTCGCCGAAGACGCAGGACCAGCCGGAAAAGAAGGAGCTGCACACGGCTTCCGACGACAGCCGTACGGAAGGCGGCCCGAACATCGCCGCCATCATCGTGCCGATCATCGCGATCCTAGCCATTATCGGCGGCGCTGCCGCTGCCCTCGGCTCCGGGGTGCTCGGCTAAGCGTGTTCGGCTAAGCGAGACGGATTGTGCGGAAGGCCTGGCCATGTTGGCCAGGCCTTTGGCGTATCTACGCCAGGGTTTCTCGTGCGCGGAGGCGGAGTTTTCCGGGTTCTGGGGGGACTTGAGTTTGGGTGCGGTGCGGCGTCTGTTGGTGGTGCGGCGTTTGCTGGTGCGGTGGCGCGCGGCCAGATGGAGCTAGCTCCGTTTGGGTGACGGGCTGCGCGTCGACCTGGGGGTTTGTTGGTGGTGCGCGGCCAGATGGAGCTAGCTCCGTTTGGATTGCGGGTTGGGAGCCTACCTGGGGTTTTGTTGGTGGCGGCGGGCCAGATGGAGCTAGCTTCGTTTGGCTCGTCACCGTGGGTGAAGCGGCCATCACCGGGTCAGGCGGCACGCCCGGACGCAGTTGCCAAGACAGGCGCCGATGTCACCGATCGACCCCGCGCATGACAACGCCCCCTCGCCGACATTGCGTGAAAGTCGGGGAGGGGGGCGCTGCGCTGTTCTTAAGAGTTAGGACGCTTGCCGCGGTTTGCACTCTTCTTGCGACGGTCCTTGCGCTTACGACCACGCTTGCTCATGGGAGCCTCCTTAGTTCTGTTCGGTTCTGGGCGATCAAAGTTCAGGTACTCCACTTTATCGCTCGGACGTGCCTACAGGGAAATTGTCCCTGCTTCACGGGGATGTACGCCCGGGCGACGCGATGCGTGATGCGGAGTGGGGGGAGTTCGCGTTACGCGGACAGGCGGGCGCGGTTGCGAGCCAGTGCCTTGTTGCGACGCTTGATGGCGCGGCGCTCCTCCTCGGACAGGCCGCCCCACACGCCTGCGTCCTGGCCGGTCTCCAGGGCCCACTTCAGGCACTGGGAGGTGACGGGGCAGCGGTTGCAGACCATCTTGGCCTGGGCGATCTGGGACAGAGCCGGGCCGGAGTTACCGACGGGGAAGAACAGTTCCGGGTCCTCGTCGCGGCAAATTGCTTCGTGGCGCCAATCCATGATGAAATACTCCTTACATAAGCGTTGAACAGGTTTCGCGCACACCACTTCTTCGCCTCTTCGCGGGAGGCGAGTTGCAAACTAAGTTTGATTCCAGGTTCCGGGCGGTGTTCCCTTCGGTGGGATCCGGCGGCCGGTTTCCCTGGCGTTAACCCTGTGGTGTCTTGGGGTTAAGGGCTGTGTTACCAGCCCGTTGTTTTTGCTACCTGAGAATAATGGCACGAATTGCCAATGTGCGCTAGGGGTAAAGGCTGAAATGTGACACTAATCATATGAATTTTTCCCCTCCGCGCAGTTCATATTGGGATTTCCAACGAATTTGGGAACGCATCATCAACGGTTTGAACTGCGGAAATGGGAATTTTCGCGCACGCACACGCGGGTGGGAAGGTCAAATCAAGAATCTGTGATTCCGCCCCGATTCTTCCGCGGTGGCTGTGACGGTGCTGCTACTGCACCCGGTGATGTCGCGGTGAAGTCGACCGCAAAGTGACGGTTAGACTAACAAGACGTGACTGAAAAGAAATCCCGCTCTCCTCGTCAACCACGCCCGCCAATGGACCTGGAAACGGCACGGCGTGCCTCCGCAGTGGTTCCGCCCATCATGCGGTTCGGCGCCGTCGTCGTCCTCGTCCAATGCCTCGCCATGTTTGTGTACGCGGGCAGCCTCCTTGTCGCCCAGGTCCGCGGGGTGCAGGACAGCTCGCTGGAGTCCGATTCCGCAGCGACGCACTTCGTCCCCCTCGGCACTGCGGTCTTCCTGCTCATCATCTTCGGCTTTGTCGCGTTCGTGGCCGTCCGCACGCTGCAGGGCCGGCCGCGCAGCACGGGCGCAATCGTCTTGATCCAGGCGATCCTCATCGGTGTCGCCTTCTATATGGTGACCGGCGGCGCGGTCGCCCTGGGCATCGTTACCGGCATCTCCGCCGCACTCGTGTTGTTCACCGTGTTCCACCCGCAGACGGCGCAGTACAACGAAGCCCGTTACGAGCTGCGCAAAGCAGAGCGCTAATCGACGCCCCGGTGCCCGCGACTACTCGGCGCTGAGCGCGACGATCTCGTCGCCGCGCTTTTCCACCACGGTGGCGCCCGCGGAGTCGATGGAGATCGGCCCGTTGTAGTCGCCGCGGTCCACGGGGATGATCTTCTCCACGGAGTTTTTGTCCCAGTTGATGACCGCGACACCGGAATCCGAGGCGTAGAGGAGGCGATCGTCGGCGGCAAAGCCGGTGCCCTTCGCGCCCTGGAACACGCCGGTGACGTTGAGCTCGGCGGGGTCCAGGAGCAGGAGGTAGTCGCCCACGTGGTACGTCATGTGGTGGGGGAGGTCGTGGACGGGGAGGATGCGGGTGGCGTCGTCAAGCGGCTCAGGCTCTGGCAGCTCCGGGACCTCCGAGACCTTGAGCTCCTTGCCGTCCTTGTTGTAGGAGCGTACTTCTGAAGACTGCGGGTCGTAGATCGCGGCGGCGTCCTGGGAGATACCGACGAGGTAGGCGCCCTCGGGGAGCTCGACGGAGCCGTTCATCTCCGGGGAGCGGGAGTCCTCCGGGGTGGCGTTTTGGAAGCGGAGGAACGTGCCGCCGTCGCACACCTCGGTGACGGCGAGGAGCTCGGTGCGGGTGAGCGCCGACGTGATCGGGCACTCGTTGGGCTGCATGTCGGGCTCCTGCGGGGCCTCGATGGTGCCGTACTCCACGGTGCGCACCAGGTCAGAGCGCCACAGCTCGACGTGCTGGGAACTGACGTACCCGACGCGGTCGTTGGAGGAGACGTTCGCCACCTGTTCGGGGCCTGGGGCGGAGCGTGTCGACGCGTACTCGCCGGTCTTCGCGTCAATCCCCACGACGTCGCCGCAGCCGCCATTGCCGCGGTAGTCCGCAACCACCTTGTCCCACGCTCCGGCGAGCGTGCACAGCTCTTTGTCGCGGGTATACGTCCAGGCGGTGTCGCCCTCCGGGGTGGTGGCGGTGATGGTGTGGTCGTTGTACGTGATGATGAGGCCGTTGACCACCAGCGGAGCCGAGTTGGGGGAGGAGTCGGGCAGGCGGAACGACTCGGTGAGCGACTCCGGCACGACCGCCAACTGGCCGTAGTCCTCCTGCTGCTCGGCAGCCGGGGTGAGCTCAGAGGAGCGAATCGGCGCGGTGAAGAACGCTGTGGCCAGGAGGCCTGCCGATACGGCGGTTATGACACCGGTGGCGATCAGATCGCCCCGGGTACGTCGCAACGGTCTATTCAACGCCGGTTCCTTCCCTGCTTTTTCTGGCTCTTTTCCGCTGGCCGTTTTGGCCGCGCCCCGAGAACTTTACGCGGGCGGCCCACGGTTGGTGCAGCCGAGTCCGGAATGTCCAGCGCCTCGAACAGTTCCGGGGAGGTGGAAAACCAGGTGGGCAGCTCCTTCTTGCCTAGCGAGAGCTCGGAATCGATGAGTTCCCACTTGTGTTGCTCGTCGAACCCGACCAGGGTGACCGCCGTGCCGGAGTGGCCGGCGCGCCCGGTGCGTCCGATGCGGTGGACGTACGTCATCGGGTCATCCGGGGTCTGGTAGTTCACCACGTGCGTGACGTCGTCGACGTCGATGCCCCGGGCCGCGACGTCTGTGGCCACGAGGATCTCCACCTCGCCGGTGCGGAACGCGTCGAGTGACTTCTGCCGCGCCTCCTGGCGAAGGTCACCGTGGACGGTGCCGACGGGGAAGCCGCGCTGCGCCAGGTCCTCGGCGACCTCGGCGGCGGTGCGCTTCGTCCGTGCGAAGATAATGGTGCGCCCGCGGTGCGGGGCCTGCAGGAGACGTGCGAGGACTTCCGGCTTGTCCATCCGGTGGGAGCGGAACACCACCTGTTTCGTGCTCGCATGGGTGGCCGACGCGTTCGGTGCCTCGGCGCGGATGTGCACGGGGGTGCGCATCATTGAGCGGGCGAGCGTGAGGATCGGCGCCGGCATCGTCGCGGAAAAGAGCATGGTTTGGATCTGTTGCGGCAGCGCCGACCAGAGCTTCTGGATGTCGGGAAGGAAGCCCATGTCCAGCATCTCGTCGGCCTCGTCGAGCACGAGGATGGCCACCTGGCTCAGCGAGAGGTCGCCGCGCTGCAGGAGGTCGAGCAGGCGTCCCGGGGTGCCGACGATGACGTCCACGCCGGCGTCGATAGCCGCGAGCTGCTCCTCGTACGGCGTGCCGCCGTAGATGGTGGCGACACGGACCGGGGTGTGTATGGAGGCGCGCTCGAGGTCCTCGCCGACCTGGGCGGCGAGCTCGCGCGTGGGCACGACGACGAGGGCGCGCGGCGTGCCGTCGAGTTCCGAAATCGCGGCGTCATCAAACACGCGGTCCAGCAGGGGGATGCCGAAGGCGTAGGTCTTGCCCATGCCGGTGCGGGCCTGCCCGATGAGGTCGCGCCCGTCGAGCGCGAGTGGGATGGCCAGCTCCTGGATGGAGAAGGTCCGCTCGATGCCCTGCTCTGCCAGCGCGTCGAGCAGCTCGGCGGCGACACCGAGTTCCTCGAATGTCGGGGCGGGGCGGTGTTCACTCTCAGCTGATCTAGGCACACGCTCATCTTAGCTTGGGGCCGTTACAATAGGGCCACCGCTTAACAACGAGCCGGTACAAGCAAAACTACTAGTGAAGGAACGTGACCCGCTTTTATGGACATCAAGTTTGGTCTGGCCGACACCGCGCGCGAACTCGTGATCAAGCTGCCGGAAGGGCAGGAGGACATCCTCAGCGTGGTTGAACAGGCGATTGAGTCCGGGCAGTCGACCCTGAAGGTGGTGGATGAGAAGGAGCGTACCTACCTCATCCGCACGGACCGGATCGCGTACGTGGAGCAGGGCTCGACCACCGCGCGCTCTGTCGGCTTCATGCGATAGATTGAGAGGTTATGACGACGAGGCAGAGCAACGCCGAGTGGCCCGACGCGAACGACCGGCGCGATGTGGACGCACCGGGTGCGGATGACGCAAACGCCAACGCGGAGGACTTCTTCGGTGAGTGGGATGGCGACGATGACGGCGGCGAAGGCCGCCTCGTCCGCTTTGCCCGCGAGTACGGGTGGCGTGCCTACGCAATCCCGGTCCTCGCGGTCCTGACGCTGCTCGTCGTAGTGAACATGTTCCAAAACCCGGGCTCTCCCGTGGTGGACGCTGCCGGTTCGGAGGGGCACTCCGAGCGCGGAATTGGCGCCGCAGGCCAGGATTCGAGCAGTGACGAGGGCGGCGTTGAGGGCGACGTCGAGCGCAAGCCCGCCGAACTGCCGGAGGGGGTGCAGAACGCGTTGGAGCTGCCGCCGGGTGGACCGATCGCGGAGGCCGGAGAGGGCACGTACCGCGAGGTGGGCGCGCCGGGCGCCAACGGGGGCAAGGGCGACGAGCTGACGCTGCGCTACGTCGTCGAGGTGGAAAACGGGGTGGATACCAACCCGTACGGCGGCGACCAAGCCGTCGCTGAAATGGTGGACGCGACGCTGCTGGATCCGCGCAGCTGGACCAACGACCCGCGCTTCCGCTTCGAGCACGTCTCCGGCGCTGACAACCCGGACGTGAAGATCCGCCTTACCTCCTTGAACACCGCTAAGGAGATGTGCGGCATGGAGCTGGACATGGAAACGAGTTGCCGGACCATGATCACGGGGGATGACACCGTGGTGCTCAATGAGGCCCGCTGGGTGCGCGGCGCAGCGCCGTTCGAGGGCGACCTGGGCCGCTACCGCCAGTACCTGATCAACCACGAGGTGGGGCACGCTCTTGGTTTCGCATCGCACGAGCCGTGCCCGGCGGATGGCGCCCTCGCGCCGGTGATGATGCAGCAGACCCTGAGCCTGAACAACGGCCAGCTGCACTCCTTTGACCCGGAAGAGGTCTACCCGGATAACCCGGACACGTGCCTGGCCAACCCGTGGCCCTACCCGCGCCCTGCGGCGAGCTAGGGGGGCGCCTTGATTCCGGAGCACGTACTTTCCGCCTTCCAGTTGGAGGGGCGCGGCACGCCGACCTCGCCCGCGTGGGACAACGGCCTGCGCTTCGGCCACGTTGTGGTGGCTCGCGCGACGCAGACCGCCGCCTGGTCGGGCAAGGTGCGCGACAAGCTGGGCGATTCGCTCGGCGGCGTCCGCTTCGCGCGACCGGTGCGCTCCACCGACGGCCGCCTCGTGGTCAACGGGTTTTGCGCCAACGAGTTCGCGCCAGGGGAGCCGGCCGCGCGCGTCGATGAGGCGATCGCTGCGGCGTTGCTTATCGACGCCCCACTGACCCAGTTCAACGCCCCACCCGCACCCCGCGACGATGCGTGGGCGGAGGCGGACCGCGCGGCATGGCGTGGCTTCGACCTGGACCCCGCGGAGAACCAGCTGGTCACCGCCCATATCGATTTCCTCGCCTGCTGCCTGTTTTCCGGCACGGATGCGCCGGTGGTGACGGAGCTGGTGCCCTCGGTGAGCCCGCGCCCCCGCGGGTATACCGCCGCGCTGACGATGGTGGACGGCCTGCTCGCCGGGGCGGTGGATGATGGCGTGGTGTCGCGCTGGGCGCACATCCCCGACGTGGGGTTCTTGGCTGAGCGGGCGCTCGAGTTCCGTGAAATCGCAGCCCGCACCGCGGGTGCGAACATAGGTTCGAGGGTTTCGTGGGTGCGTGAGGTCCTCGTGTCCGCCTAGCCTGGCAGACTAGGGCGCATGCCAACCCCACGCACCGAACCGATGACTCCCGCCGCGCGGATCCCCCGCGCGCGCCTTGTCCCGCGCCGCCGCACGACCACGCAGCGCTCGTGGCCCGTCACGCTTCCGGCGAGCGGGCTGTGGAAGGTCACCGGCGAGGCCGGCTCCGGCGTGTCCAGCTTCCTGGCGGATACGGCGGTGGCCGCGGCGCTTCGGCTGGCCGAGCAAGGCGGGGACGCCAGCGGCGTCGTCGTGGTCACGGACTCCAAGGAGGCGGCGGCCCGGCTGCGCGCAGAGATCTCCGACCGGCTCGCGCGCAGCGGGTTTGTCGCCAGCGAGCCGATGGTGCGCTCCGTCCATTCGCTCGCGTTCGCGGTGCTGCGGCAGCGCTTCGACGAGGAGATCCGCCTGATCTCCGGCGCCGAGCAGGACGCCGTGATCCGCGAGCTTCTTGCCGGCCAGGTGGAGGATGTACGCGGCACCTGGCCCGAGGAGCTGCGCCCCGCGATGGGCATGCTCGGCTTTGCCCGACAGCTGCGCGATGTGCTCCTGCGCGCGGTCGAGCGCGGGCTCACCGCTGACGAGCTGCGCGGACTCGGCGAGCGCTACGACGTGCCCATCTGGTGCGCTTCCGCCGACTTCCTGCGCGAGTACCAGCAGGTCATGGCGCTCACCCCGGCCACCAGGTTCTCCGCGTCCGAGCTGGTCAGCGAGGTCCTGCGCGGGGAGGTGCCTAGGTGGGACGCAGTGCTTGTCGACGATGCCCAGCACCTCGCCCCCGCCCCCGCCGAATTCGTGCGGCGGCTCCTTTCCGGCGCAGAACTCGGCGTGGTCGGGGGAGACGTCGCCCAGTCCATCTTCCACTTCCGCGGCGCCTCCCCGCGCTTCTTCCACGACCTGGGCGGTCTCGACCACCAGGTGATCGACCTGGGGGAGTCGCGCCGCGACCCCGAGCGGCGCGTGGCCGTCACGCGGAGCGACGCCGCCCAACACGCCACGGCGGCGGACGCCCTGCGCCGCGCGCACCTGGAGGACGGGGTGGCCTACCGGGACATGGCCGTCGTGGTGCGTTCCACGCCGATGCTGGAGCCGGTGCGCCGCGCGCTGCTGCACGCCGGGGTGCCGGTGATGCTCAACCCCACCGACGTGGTGCTCGGGGAGCAGCGCATCGTCGCGGCCCTGCTCACCGGCCTGCGCGCGCTAGACCAGGAGCTCACCCCCGCGCAGTGGCGCGACTTCCTGCTCGGCCCCGTCGGCGGCGCCGACCCCGTCACCCTGCGCCGCCTGTTGCGCGGCCTGCGCCGCTGGGAACCCGAGGTGCGCGCGGAGGAGAGTCTGCGCCGCCTGCTGCTCAGCCCTGCGGAGCTGCCGGACTTCGGCCCCGTGCTCACGGACCGCGAGCTCTCGATCCTCACGCGCGTGCGGCGGGTGCTCGACGCCGCCAGGCGCGCGCAGGCGGACGGCGGCAGCGTGGAGGAGGTGCTCTGGGCGCTCTGGCACGCGACCGGGCTGTCGGACCACCTGCTCGCGGTCGCCCTGCGTGGCGGGGCGAGCGGCTCGCAGGCGGACCGGGACTTGGACGCGGTCATGGCGCTTTTCGACGCCGCCGGCGACTTCACCGAGCGCCGCGCAGCAGCAGGAGTGGACTCGTTCGTGGCGGACATCGACGCGCAGGAGCTGCCGACGGGCGTGCGCGACCGCCGCAGCGCGGCGCCCGACGCGGTGGCGCTGCTCACCGCGCACGGCGTGGCGGGCCGCGAGTTCGCGCGCGTCATCGTGGCCGGCGTGCAGGAGAACTCGTGGCCGAGCCTGGGAGAAACCGGCTCGCTCTTCCGCCAGGAGGACCTCATGGACCTGCTGGACAACGGGGTTGAGCCGAACGTGCCGATCTCGCGGACGGCCGAGCGCCTGGCCGAGGAGCGCCGACTGTTCTGGGTGGCTGTCACACGCGCGACGGATCGCGTGCTCGTCACCGCGGTGGACGATCAGGACGGTGACGAGCTGATCGTCCCCTCGCGGTTCATCGAGGAGTACTGTCGCGACTTCGACATCGAGGCCCAGGACGTGGAGCTCGCCCGAGAGACCAGCGGGGTCGGGGGCGACGCGGAGCCGGAGGCGCGGGTGCGCCTGCTCGCCCGGGACGAGATCGTCGCGGAGCTGCGCCGGGCGCTCGCCTCGCCCGAGAGCAGCGAGGCGGTGCGGGAGCAGGCGGTGCGCCAGCTGGTGCGGCTGGGCCGAGCCGGTGTGCCCGGGGCTGATCCTGCGCAGTGGTGGGGGATCGGAGGGGCGTCGGTAAGCACTGCCCTGGCGGAGGCGACGACGCTGTCACCGTCGCGCATCGAGCGGCTACTGCAGTGCCCGATGCGCGAGGTGCTTGAGCGGATGGTTGGGCTGGATGACAACCTGGCGATGATTTACGGGTCGATGGCGCACGCGTACCTGGAGGCGCTGGGGCGCGACGTGGACGAGGCGGAGGCGCGCGCGACGGCCGTGGCGGCGCGGCGCGACGCCGAGGACGGGCCGGCGTGGAAGGCGGAGCGCGACGTGGCTGACTTCGAGGCGATGCTGGAGCGGACCGCGCAGTGGCTGGAGGAATCCAGAAGCGCGTTTACCCAGGTTGGGGTGGAGATCCCGGTGAGCGTGGACGTGGGCGATACGGTGCGCATCGCCGGGCGGCTGGACAGGCTTGAGCGCGAGGAGTCCGGGAAGGTCCACATCGTGGACCTGAAGACGGGCAGCGCGGTGCCAACGAACGCCGACACGGCCGAGAACATGCAGCTCGCCGCCTACCAGCTGGCGCTGTCGCGGGGGCGGATCGACGGGAACGCCGTCACCACCGCGCGCGACGGCGACGAGCCGCTGGAGGTGGGCGGGGCCGTGCTGGTCTACCCGAATGCGGACAAAACGAAGCGCGCCACCCGCGAGCAGGCGCCGAAAACGCCCGAGGAGCTGGACGCACTCACACAGTTGTTGGAGCCGCTGCCGGCGGCGCTGGCGGGGCCCGAGCTGCGCGCCGTGGCCGGGCCGCATTGTGAGCGCTGCGCGGTGCGCGCCCTGTGCCCAGTACAACCGGAAGGAGAGGTGGTCACCCGTGTCGCAGACGACGCCTGATATGTCACCAACCGTGCTCTCGCGGTACCTGCAGCAAAAGTTCCCGCCCACCGAGCAACAGGCCGACGTGATCGGCGCGGCACCGGGCCCGCTGCTGGTGGTCGCCGGCGCTGGGGCCGGAAAGACGGAGACCATGGCCGCGCGCGTGGTGTGGCTCGTGGCCAACGGCTACGCCCGCCCCGACGAGATCCTGGGCCTGACGTTTACCCGCAAGGCGGCGCAGGAGCTGGGCAAACGCATCCGCGACCGGCTCGGCACGCTGGCCGCCAACCAGGACCTGGTGCGCCGCCTGGACCCGGGCGGGCAGCTCGCGGACGCGCTGCAGGTCATCGCCCCGACCGTAGCTACGTACGACGCGTACGCCGGAGACCTCGTCCGCGAGTTTGGGCTGCTCGTGCCCGTGGAACCGGACTCGCGGCTCATCACCGCGGCGGAACTGTACGCCATCGCCACGGAGGTGGTCACCGACTACCCCGGACGCATCATTTCCGCCGACGGGCGCAACCCGTCCGTGTCCACCGTGGTGGACGGGCTGCTGGCGCTGATGACCTCCATGGGCAACGAGCTGACCACGCCCGACGAGGTAGACCAGGAGGCGGCGGCGTTCCTCGCGGAAACGGAGTCGCTGCCCTTGGCGCCGCGGGCGCGCACCGAATTCACCAAGAAGCTGCGCGGATGGCGCGCGACCCAGGAGGAACGCCGCGCATACCTGCCGCTGGCCCGGGCCCTGAACGAGGAGCTGCGGGCGCGCGGGGTGGTCACGTTTAATGAGCAGATGTCGGTCGCCGCCAAGCTGGCGCGCGACCACCAGGGCGTGGGCAAGGCGCAGCGCCAGCGCTTCCGCGTGGTCATGCTGGACGAGTACCAGGACACCTCGCACGCCCAGCGCGTGCTACTGCGCAACCTGTTCGGGCAGGGCGCGGACCCAGACCTCACCGTGACCGCCGTCGGCGACCCGATGCAGGCCATCTACGGCTGGCGCGGGGCCACCGCCGCCAACCTCCAGGCCTTCGTCCACGATTTCCCGGCCGCGGGCGGCGCACCCGCGCCGAAGAAGCAGCTGACCACGTCCTGGCGCAACCCGCCGGAGGTCCTCGCGCTGGCGAACAGCATCTCCGACGCGGTCCTCAGGCGCGGGGACAACCGCGCTGTCGCGCCGTTGGCGGCCCGCCCCGGGGCGCAAGCAGGCGAGGTCGCACTCGGCTTCTTTGCCACCAACAAGGAGGAACTCGCGTTCGTGGCGGACGATCTGGCCGCCCAATACGTACAGTGCGCGCGAGACAACGCACCGTTTTCCGCCGCCGTGCTGGTGCGCAAGAACCGGCACTCCGCCGAGATGGCGGAGGCGCTCGCGGAGCGCGGCGTGCCCTTCGAAATCGTCGGCGTGGGCGGGCTGCTGGACATCCCCGAAGTCGCCGACACCCTCGCGGTGGCCACGATGCTGGTGCGGCCCGCGGACTCGGCAGCCGCCCTGCGCATCCTCGGCGGCCCCGCCGTCGGCCTGGGCCTGGCGGACCTCGCCGCGCTGGCCTCGCGTGCGGTGAACCTGCGCGCGACCGGAGCCAGCGCCGGCGTCGACCCCAGCGGGCCCGAGCACGCGGACCCGCAGACCGCGCAGGAGCGGCTGGCGGCCCAGCTGGACGAGCTCGTGGCCCGCGCCGCGGAACTCAATGCGTCTACCGATCGCCCCGCAGGCCTCGCCGACGCGGTGGCGGACCTGGGCGAGCCCGAGCGATACAGCGAGGAAGGACTGCGCCGCTTGCAGGACCTGGCGGCTAAGCTCCGCTCCCTGCGCACCAACAGCCTGGGCAAACGCCTGCCTGACCTGTTCGCGGACATCATCGACGTCTTTGGCATCCGCACCGAGGTCCTGGCCCGCCAGGGGATGGGCAACACCGCAGGCACCGTCCACCTGGACAGTCTGCTCTCCGCGGTCGCCGCCTACCCCGGCACCAGCGTGGAGGGACTGCTGGACTATTTCGCGCTCGCCCGCGAGCACGAGGACGGCCTGGCACCCGGCAACGTGCCGACACGCACGGACCGGGTGCAGATCCTCACAGCGCACAAGGCGAAGGGGTTGGAGTGGGACACCGTCGCCGTCCTGCACGCAGACGCCAACACGTACGCGGCCAAGGCGGAGACATTCCTCACCTGGGTCCAGCGCGTGCCCGACGCGTCGTTTGGCAACCCCGAATACCTGCCGGACTTCGGTGAGGTGGAAAACCGCACCCAGTTTGAAAAGGCCGCCGACGCCTGGCTCAAGCTCGTCCGCGCGGGCCTGGCGGAAGAATCGGCGCGCCTGTTCTACGTCGCCGTGACCCGCGCGGAGCGCAAGCTCCTCATCACCGGATCGCGCCGCAAACCCGACGTGCGCCGCGACGCGAAGCCCTACGAGCACTTCGCCCCGCTGCGCCAGCTGGTCCCCGAGACGGTCGAGTGGGCCGAGGCAGCGGAGGCCGAGGAAACGCCCGCCGAGGACGCCCCGGCGCTTGTCGACGCCCCCGCCACCGGCACCTGGCCCGCCTACCAGCTCGCCCCGGGGGAGGTGGAGGCCGCGGGGTGGGTGCGTGGCGTCGAGAAGCTGCCCGAGCTCGCGGAGGGCGAACTCTTCTCGCTGTGGGAACGCGACGTCACCGCGCTCATCGAGGAACACGAACGGGCGAAGTCCCCGGACACGCTGGTGGTCATGCCCGCGGAGCTGACGGCCTCGGACGTCGTCGCGCTCAAGGCGGACGAGGAGCAGTTCGCGCGCCGGGCGCGCAGGCCGGTCCCGTTCAAGCCGAACACCTACGCCAAGCGCGGCACCGCGTTCCACGAATGGCTGGAAGAGTTCTACGGGCAGCGCCCGCTGCTCACGGAGGACGAGCTGCCCGGCGGCGACGAGGCGGAGGTGGACGCCGCGACGCTGCGCCGACTCAAGGACTCCTTCGAGCGCAGCGAGTGGGCCGCCCGGACCCCGGCCCACGTGGAATATCCGTTTGAGCTGGCCCTGGGTACCTCCGTGGTGCGCGGCCGGATGGACGCCGTGTTCCGGGATGCGGGCGGCGCAGGGTGGGTCGTCGTGGACTGGAAGACCGGCGAGAAGCCGAAGCCGACGCAGATGGAGGCAGCGAAACTGCAGTTGGCCGTCTACCAAGAAGCGTGGCGCAGGATCGCGGGCGATGGCGCCCCGGTGCGCGCGGTGTTCTTCTACGTGCGCACCGGCGAGACCTTCGCACCCGAGCACCTGCCGGGCGCGGACGAGCTGGAACAGCTCCTCGACGTTGACGGTGATAATGTTTCGGATTCGGAGACAATTCCGTCCACCGACCCTGCCGTACCTGCGGCGGAGCGATAGAGCAGAAGGGAGCCCGATTCGATGCAGCTGCGCTACCCCTTTGCCTGGCGCGACCGGGTCCGCGACGACGAGGAGCGCGACGACATCCCAGTCCATACGCTCCTGGACGTCATCAATATCCCGACCGCGGAGCGCACGACGCCGTGGGTGCTCATTGCCCGCCGCTTCGGCTACGCGGCGGTGCTGGTCCTGGCCATGGCGCTCATCGTGTACCTGGACTCGAACGGCTACTCCGAGCCGCTGACGTTTGTGGACGCCCTGTATTACTCGGCCGTGTCGCTGTCCACCACCGGCTACGGCGACATCACGCCGGTGACGCAAGGCGCGCGCCTGGTCAACATCTTCGTGGTCACCCCGGCCCGCGTCGCCTTCCTGATGCTCCTGGTCGGTACAACCCTGTCCGTGCTTACGGAGGACTCCCGTAAGACACTCCAAATTCAGCAGTGGAGGAGAACTGTGCGTAATCACACCATCGTCGTCGGCTACGGCACGAAGGGGCGCTCCGCAGTGGACGCCCTGCTCGCCGGTGACACCGCGCCCACCAGCATCGTCGTCATCGATTCGGACCCGGTCACCCTGGGCCAGGCGGAGAAGCGCGGCCTGGTCACCGTCCACGGCGACGCTACCAAGTCCGACGTGCTGCGCGTCGCCGGCATCACCCGCGCCCGCTCCGTCGTGGTGGCCCCGAGTTCGGACGACACCGCGGTCCTGGTCACGCTGTCCGTGCGCGAGCTCGCCCCCAGCGCCATGATCGTGGCCAGCGCCCGCGAGAGCGAAAACCAGCACCTGCTCATGCAGTCCGGCGCGGACTCAGTGGTGGTCTCCGCGGAAACGACGGGCCGCCTGCTGGGACTCGCCACCGTCACCCCGCCGGTGGTGGAGATGATGGAGGACCTGCTCAGCCCCGACGAGGGCTTTGCCGTGGCGGAGCGCCCCATCGCAGACGACGAGGTCGGCTCCAACCCGCGCCACCTCGCCGACATCGTGCTCGGCGTCGTCCGCTCCGGAGAGCTCTACCGCATGGACGTGCCCGAGGCGGAAACCGTCGAGCCGGGCGACCGCCTGCTCTACGTGCGCATGACCCAGCCGCAGGAGTCGCCCGAGGCACAGAAGCCGTCGGAGTAGCGCGCCCGTGCTCTTGCTTATCGACGCCACCTCGCACCTCCCCCTCACCGCCGAGGGCGCACCACTCCTGTTTCCGGAGCTTCCGGCGGGGATCGAGGTGACCACCCGGGTGCAGATCACGCCCGAGGTCACCGCCGCGCGGCTGCGCTCCGCCAGCGCCGCCGACCTCGCCCCGCGCACCGGCCACGCGCGCAGCCATGCGGACAACTACCTCGTCTCCCGGGCCGTGGGGCTGCTGGCTGCGCGGGAGCGTTACGCCTTCGACCCGACGGACGGCTCGCCGCTGACCTGGGGCGAGTCCGGGATCGTCGCTCGCGGCGCGTCCGGCACGCCGATCTTCCCGCGGATCGACCCGTGCGTGATCGGGGTCGTCGAGCACGCCGCCGGCGACCGCATCCTGCTGGGGGAAAACCGCCGCCGCCCGGGGTTCTTCACCTGCATCGCCGGCTACATGGACGTGGGCGAGAGCGCGGAGGACGCGTTCGCGCGCGAGGTCATGGAGGAGACGGGGCGGCGGGTCACCGACATCACGTATGTTGGGTCCCAGCCGTGGGCGCTGTCGGGCTCGCTGATGCTGGGCTTCCGCGCCCGCACCGTCAACGACGCCCAGGTGGGGGACACAGATGGAGAGCTCAGCCAGGTCATCTGGGCGACGCGCGAGGACCTGGGCGAGCTTACGCTCGCGCCCGAAGGCAGCATCGCCCGGCAGCTGATTGAGCGCTGGGCCGCAGGCGAGATCTAAGAGGGAAGGACAAAGGACACACCGATGGCAGTGGACTTGAGTTTGTTGGATGAGGACCAGCGCGTGGCAGCCACCGCTCCGCGTGGCCCGGTGTGCATCCTCGCGGGCGCCGGCACGGGCAAGACGCGCACCATCACGTACCGCATTGCCAACCTGGTGGACCAGGGGATCGTGGCGCCCACGAAGGTGTTGGCGGTGACGTTCACGCAACGCGCCGCGGGCGAGATGCGCGACCGCCTGCGCACCATGGGGGTGGGCGGGGTGCAGGCCCGCACCTTCCACGCTGCGGCGCGCCGTCAGCTGCAGTACTTCTGGCCGCAGATCGCCGGCGACCTGCCGTGGAAGCTGCTGGACAACAAGTTCCCGCTCGTTGGCCGCGCGGCGCGCTCCGCCGGGCTGGACTCCGGCAAGGAAATGGTGCGCGACCTCCTCGGCGAGATCGAGTGGGCGAAGTCCAGCGTCATCGGCCCGGACGACTACGCCGAGCGAGTCGCGGGCACGAAGCGCACCCCGCCCGCGGACGCGGCGAAGGTGGCCCAGGTCTACCGCGCCTACGAGGAGTCGAAGACGTCGCCGGACGGCATGCTGCTCGACTTCGATGACCTCTTGCTGCACGTCGCGGGCGCGCTGGAGAACGCGCCCGCGGTGGCGGAGGAGTTCCGCGCCCAGTACCAGTCCTTCGTGGTGGACGAGTATCAGGACGTCACGCCGCTGCAGCAGCGCGTCCTGGAGGGGTGGCTGGGCCAGCGCGACGACCTCACCGTCGTCGGCGACGCCAACCAGACCATTTACTCGTTTACCGGCGCGACCCCGGAATACTTGTTGAACTTTTCGCGGACGTACGAGCACGCGACCGTCGTGAAGCTGCAGCGCGACTACCGCTCGACCCCGGAGATCACGGACTTGGCCAACACCGTGATTGGGAAGGCGAAGGGGCGCGAGGCGGGCACCCGGCTCGAGCTGCAGGGCATGCGCGAGCACGGCCCGCAGCCCACGTTCACCGCGTACGATGACGAGCCGACCGAGGCGCGCGAGGTAGCCATCCAGATCAGGGAGCTTCTCGACGCCGGCGTGCCCGCCCGAGAAATCGCCGTCCTCTACCGCATCAACGCACAGTCGGCGGCGTTCGAAGCGGCGCTCGCGGACGCGGGCATCATGTACCAGGTCCGCGGCGGGGAGGGCTTCTTCCAGCGCGGCGAGATCCGCGAGGCGATCCGCGCACTCGTTGCTGCATCGCGCCGCGGCGACCTGCCGGACGATCCGGTGGCGGTGGCCCGCGCCGCCCTCGGCCCGCTGGGGCTGACGCCGACCGAGCCGGAGGGCGCGAAGGCGCGCGAGCGCTGGCAGACCCTCGGCGCGCTGGTGGACCTCATTGAGGAGATCGTGCGCAGCCGCGAGGCGGAGACCCTGCCGGAAGTGCTGATGTCGCTGCGCCGCCGCGCGGACGCGAAGCAGCCGCCGTCGGTGGACGGCGTCACGCTGGCCAGCCTGCACGCCGCGAAGGGCCTGGAGTGGGACGCGGTGTTCCTGATCGGTCTGGTGGAGAACACGCTGCCGATCTCGCACGCGATCAAAGCGGGCGATGACCAGGTTGAAGAGGAGCGCCGCCTGTTCTACGTCGGCGTGACGCGCGCCCGCGAGCACCTGCGCCTGTCCTGGTCCTTCGCCAGACAGGAGGGCGGGCGCAAGTCGCGCAGCCGCTCGCGCTTCCTCGACGGCATCGCCCCCGAGCTGGAGGTGGAGAAGGCCCCCGAGCGGCTGAAGCGCAACCGTCGCTGCCGCGTGTGCAACAACCTGCTGTTCACCCCCGCGGAGAAGACGCTGGGACGCCACGAGGACTGCGAGCCCAGCTACGACGAAGCCGTCTTCGGCGCCCTCAAGCGCTGGCGTAGGGACCAGGCGCGCGAGGCCGGCAAGCCCGCCTACATCGTGTTCACGGACGCCACGCTGCTGTCTATCGCGGAGGCCATGCCCGCCGACGAGCACGAGCTCCTCGGCATCTCCGGCGTCGGCCCCGCCAAGATTGAGCAGTACGGCCAGGGCGTGCTGGACACGCTCGCGGAGTTCCGGTGACGCGCGTGAGCGAGCAGCCCTACCGCGTCATCCGCTCGGCCCGCCGCACCCGGTCTGTGCAGGCACGCCTGGTCGGCGGCGTCGTGGAGATCCGAATCCCCGCGCGTTTTTCTCAGGCGCAAGAGGCCCAGACCGTGGAGGAGATGCTCGCGCGCGTCGCGAAGAAGACGCAGGCGAGCGCGCTTAACGACGCCAACCTCACCGCCCGCGCCACGCAGCTGAACGACACCGTGCTCGACGGCCGCGCCCGCGTCGGCTCCATCCGCTGGGTGGACAACCAGCAGACGCGCTGGGGGTCGTGCACCACGACCACCGGCGACATCCGGATCAGCTCCCGGCTCAAGGGCGTCCCGGACTACGTGCTCGACGCCGTGATCGTCCACGAGCTGGTGCACACGTTTATCGCCGGGCACTCCGCCGAGTTCTGGGAGTGGGCGGACCGGGCGCCGCGGGCGGAGCGGGCGAAGGGCTACTTGGAGGCCTACCAGCGCTTCGGGTGAGCGCTACTCACCGCAGCCGTGGACTTCCTTGCCCGCGGCGAAGTTGTCCATGGCGGTGACGGCGTCTTGCAGTGAGCCCACGCTCGCCACGGTCATGTCGCCGGGGTCGACGGTGCGGACCGCGTCGCAGTTGCCCTCCGGGGCGAGGAACAGCTCGACGTGCTGGTCGCGCGCTGCGGCGAGCTTGTGCTGGATCCCGCCGATCGGGCCGACCTCGCCGTCCTCCGCGATGGTGCCGGTGCCGGCGACGAACTTGCCGTGGTTGAGCTCGCCGGGGCTCAGTTTGTCTATCACGGCCAGCGAGAAGATCATGCCGGCGCTGGGGCCGCCGACGTCGTTGAGGTTGTAGTTGACCGTCACGTCGCCGCCAGGCTCCGAGGTCATGAGGATGCCTACCATCGGGGTGCCCTTGTCCTCGGGGCTCTCGCCGAGGCGGACGCGGACGTCCATCGGGGCGCGGTCACGCTCGATGCTCACGGTGATCTCGTCGCCGGGGGAGTGGGCGTGAACCTTTTCCTGCACCTCGCTGGGCTCGGTGACGGGGGTACCGTCGATGCGGGTGATCACGTCCTCTGCTTCCAGCACACCGGACGCGGGGGAGTCATCCACTAGGTCGTGGATCAGCACGCGGGTCGGTTTGCCCAGGTAGCGCATGGCGGCCACAGTCGCGTTGCCCTCCGAAGCGGCGAACTCGGCCTGGTTGTATTGGCGCATCTGCTCCTCGTCCACGTCAGGCGGGATGATCTGCTCCACCGGCACGATCGTGTCGTCTGTGCCGATCCACCGGCCGACCGCCTGCGCGAGCGACATGTTGGTGCGCACGGACACGGTGGTCATGTTGAGGTTGCCCGAGACGGGGTCCGTCTCAGTGCCCTCGATGTCAATCACCGGCTCTCCCTCGACCTCACCGAGGGTATTGAACATCGGGCCGGGGCCCTCCGCCGCGTACGGCACGGCCAGGGAAATGTTGGTGCCGGGGACGTGGTTGATGGACATCATGACGGCGAGTGCTGCCACGGGGATCGCTCCCCACACCACGGTTGACCACCGCCTGCTGTGAGTGGTTTCCTGCGCGGATGCGTCCGCCTGGGGCTGCGCCCCGTCTTCCTGTTCTTCCACGCAGCGCATCTTAGCGCAGCCGTCATCGATCACCGTGTTCGCTCTCAGCGTCCCGGTCTGCGCAAAAAGTGCTCGCGCGCAAGAGTCGGCGCTATGTATCGTGGCAGGTATGAATAACGGATTTGGATTTTCCTTTCCCAACAATGATGACGACGAAGACAAGAACAAGCGCGGCGACAACAACGGTGGCGACGCGTCGAACCCCTTCGCCGCCTTCGGGTTTGGTGGCGGACAGCAGGGCGGCGGGTTCGGCGACATGCTGAACCAGTTCGGCCAGATGCTGTCCGGCATGGGCAATTCGTTTAATCAGGCGAGCCAGTCGGGCGACTCGGCCGTGAACTTTGACATGGCGCTGCGCATGGCCCGCCAGCGTGTTGGTGACAAGGCGGCGGTCTCCGCCGGCGATAAGAAGGCGGTGGAGGAGTCGCTTGGGTTGGTCAACCACTGGCTGAGCGAGACGACCACGCTGCCCGCTGCAGATTCGAAGGCGCAGGCCTGGAACGCCGACGATTGGCTGGTTGAGACCATGCCGATGTGGAAGCGCCTGGTAAATCCAGTTGCGGAGCATATGAACCGCGCGCAGTTAGACCAGATGCCCGCTGAGGCCCGCGAGATGATGGGCCCCCTCGCCGGCATGATGAACTCGATGAATTCCATGAACTTCGGCATGAAGCTGGGCCACGCGCTGGGAGATCTGGCGCAGCAGGCGCTCACCGGCACGGACTTCGGCCTGCCGGTCGCGCCCCGCGGCGTGGCGTCGGTGCTGCCCAAGAACGTGACCCGGATTTCCAAGGACCTCTCGGTGCCCGGGCAGGAGGTGCTGGTCTACATCGCGGCGCGAGAGGCCGCGCGCCAGCGTCTGTTCCAGCACGTGCCGTGGCTGGTCGAGCGGATCGTGGCCTCGGTGGAGGAGTACGCCGCGGGCCTGGAGATTGACACCTCCAATATTGACGAGGCCACGCGGAGCCTCAACCTGGAATCGGGCGACCCGCAGCAGATCCAGGAGGCGCTGCAGAACCTGCAGAACATGGACCTCTCCCCGCGTGTGGTGTCGCGTAACGCTGGGGCAACCTCGCGGTTGGAGACGCTGCTCGCGCTGGTGGAGGGCTGGGTCGACGTGGTCGTCGACGCGTCGCTGGCGGAGCGCATCCCGTCTGCTGCCCAGCTCGCGGAGGCGTGGGCGCGCCGACGCGCCACCGGTGGATCCGCAGAGCAGGCCTTTGCCAGCATCGTCGGCATTGAGCTCGGCGCCCCGAAGGTCCGCGAGGCAGCGGAGCTGTGGCGCCGCGTGGACAATGCCGTGGGCGTCGAGCGCCGCGATCAAGTCTGGAACCACCCGGACTTCCTGCCGGACGCGGAGCACTTGGATAACCCGGCAGCGTTCATTGACACGCTGCTGGACGACACCACCGACGCGGACTTCGATGCGGAGTTTAGCAAGCTCGAGGAGGAGCTGCGCAACAACCCGGAGCTCAAGCGCGAGGACGGCGACGGCAAGGACAACGGCAGCGAGGACGGCACCGAGCTCTAGACCTTCGCACGCGCTCGTGTCAGGAGCGGGGTGAGCGACTGCACAGCGCTCACCCCGCCCTTTTGCCTGCATTTCTCCTGCAAAGCGCAATAAAATAGATGGTGAAGCCACGCTGCTCGCAAGGAGAACACGCCATGACCGCCGCCGCCCGGGCCGAGAACCTTTTTAAGCAATACGGCGACGCAGATACCGCTGTTGTTGCGCTTGACCACGTCACGGTCGAGTTCCATCGCAACTAGTTCACCGCCATCATGGGGCCATCCGGGTCCGGCAAGTCCACGCTCATGCACGCAATGGCGGGGCTGGACACGGTCACTTCTGGTGAGGCCTACATCGGCCAGACCTGCCTGACCAACCTGCGTGACCGGGAGATGACGCAGCTGCGTCGCGATCGCCTGGGCTTTATCTTCCAGTCCTTCAACCTGGTGCCCACGCTCACCGCGCGGGAAAACATCACGCTTCCCCTTGATATTGCGGGGCGTGACGTGGATGAACGATGGCTCGAGGAGATCACCACCCGGTTAGGTCTGGCGCAGCGCCTCAATCACCGCCCGGCGGAACTCTCCGGTGGGCAGCAGCAGCGTGTTGCGTGCGCGCGAGCGCTGGTATCGCGCCCAGAGATCATTTTCGGCGACGAGCCGACCGGCAACCTGGACTCGAACGCCACGGCTGAGGTGCTCGACATTTTGCGGACGGCGGTGGACAAAGACGAGCAGACCGTGGTCATTGTCACGCACGATGCGAAGGCTGCGTCCTACGCTGATCGAGTGCTCTTCCTCGCCGATGGCCGGATCGTGCGGGAGCTTCGCGACCCGACGATGGAGGATATTCACACCGTCATGGCGGAAATAGAGGGCTGACATGGCACGCAACGCAATGCGCACCGTTTCGCTGCGCACCATCGCGCAACACAGGCTTCGGCTCGGACTCACCGTGCTCGCGGTCATTTTGGGAACGGCGTTTGTTTCCGGTTCGTTCATGTTCACTACCTCGCTGTCGAACACGTTCGACGCGGCGGTCAACAACGTCTATCGCGGCGTGGATGTAGGCGTAGGGGACAAGGACGGGGATGGCCCTCCACTTGACGCGAGCATGCGCGACCGGCTTGCGCAGGACTCGCTGGTGCGCGAGGTCAACGTGCTGAGCCCGCAACCCGTGGTGATTGCAAACGAGGACGCTGTGGCGTATCAAACGCAAGGCGATACCTCGGAGGTGATCGCGTACTACCCACCGGAGCAGACTGTGGGCGGGGAGAACGCGCTTGTGCAAGGTCGCGCGCCACGCGGCGCGGGCGAAGTCCTGGTAAGCGAATCTGCCGTTGAGGACTACGGTATTGGGCTCGGTGATCGGCTCATGCTGGTGCACCCGGAACATCGCGACACGGTCACCGTCGTGGGGGTGTCTACCCCCGCGTCGCAGCTTGGCGACGACATCACGATCAGCATGGCCGCGCCCGCCTTCCTTGACGTGTACGGCGACCCTGTGCAGCTGAAGCTCTCCGCTGCCGAAGGCACCACGGCAGAGGACCTTGCGCAGCACCTCAGCAGCACCTACGACGTGGAAGCAGAGACCGGCGAGGCGCTTGCGGACGCGGCCCGCGAGGAGATGGCGTTCGCGCTGACAGCGATCCGCTACCTGCTCATTGCCTTCGGCCTGATTGCGTTGCTGGTCGGCACGTTCATCATCGCCAACACGTTCTCTATGATCGTCGCCCAGCGCACCAAGGAGTTTGCGCTGCTGCGTGCGCTGGGGGCCTCGCAGCCGCAGGTCGTCGGCTCGGTGGTGGTGGAATCCGCCATCGTGGCTATCTTGGGCTCGCTGGTTGGTGTTGCTACCGGTATTGGGCTGGTCGCGCTGATCAAAGCAGTCATGGGCACCCAGGGCATGCCGTTTGAGCCGGGCCTTGGGCTCAGCCCCGCGGCCATCATCGTTCCGCTGGTGCTTGGCGTGCTGGTCACGACGCTCTCCGCCTATGCCCCGGCCCGGCGTGCGGGCTCGGTGCAGCCAGTCGAAGCGATGCGTGGTACCGACGCAGATGCGCCCGGTTCGTTGCGCCGCAGGACGATCGCAGGGGTGGTGCTCGCCGTCGTTGGCATTGCGGCGGCAAGCACCGGGGCGATTATCGACGCCTCGACGAACCCCCGCGTCACCGCCGTCGGTATTGGTGCAGCGTGTCTGATTGTTGGCGTGTACTTGGCGGGCCCGGCACTGTCTTCGGTTGTCGTCCCTGGTCTTGGCAAGGTCGTTGGTGCGCCCTTCGGAGCGGTTGGTTCCCTCGCGGGGACAAATACGCACCGCAATCCGCGTCGCACTGCTGCGACCGCGTTCGCGCTGATCCTGGGCGTTGCGTTGGTGACGGTCATCGGCATGCTGGGGGCGACGATGAAGGCCTCACTGCAAGACGATATCGCCGACCACATCAGCGCTGACTACGTGCTCACAGGCCCCGTCAACGGTAACTTCCCGGCACCGAGCGACACTGTCGCCATGACCGAGGGCGTTGACGGCATCGATGCGCGTGTGACCGTCGGCGCGGTCCCGGCCACCGTCGGCGGGCAGTCTTCATTGGAGGAGCAAGCCCAGCTGACCATGACGGTCGATGCTGATCCGACCCAGGTGTTCGCCCTCGAGTTGAAAGACGGAGACCACGACATTGCCGGAGGGTTCCTTGCAGACGAGGAGTTGGCCACCGAGCAAGGCTGGAAGGTTGGCCGGGAATACGAGGTCGCAGGTCCGGTCCCCGGGATGACAGCGCAGGCGACGCTGCGGGGGATCTACGAGCCGACTGAGGTTGCAACGCGGATCCTGCTCGACGCCGAGGTGGCGGACCAAGTTGCACCACCCGAGGCGCAGCTTGTGCGCATGGTCGGCATCGTGGCTGAGGACGGCGCGGACCGTGACGCGATGCGTGCGGACCTCGAGGCCGCGGTGCGCGACGCGGTGGTGCTCCAGGTGATGACGGGCGACGAGTATGCCGCGCAGCTGGCTGGCAAGATTGACCAGATGCTCGCCGTGCTCTACGGGCTGCTCGCGCTGGCCGTGATCATTGCGGTGCTGGGCATCATCAACACGCTGACGCTTGGTGTGATTGAGCGGCGCAAAGAGATCGGCATGCTGCGTGCGGTGGGTACGCAACGTCGACAGGTGCGCACGATGATCACGTTGGAATCGGTGCAGATCGCTGTCTTCGGCGCGTTTGCCGGGGTGGTGCTGGGCCTTGGTTTGGGTGTGGCGTTTATTGCCACGTTGGCAGACGAGGGGTTTGACAGTCCCCAGGTGCCCTGGGCACTCGTGGGCGTGATGCTCGTTGGTTCGGCGGGTGTGGGCGTGATCGCGGCGCTGTGGCCCTCGCAGCACGCGGCGAAAACCCCGCCGCTTGACGCTATCGCTGCGTCGTAGTCGCAGCCGCCGACGTGCGCGTCATGGACGCGGGGGAGCCCGCGGCGGTCTCGCCCTCGGCCTCCACGTCAGCCAGGCCCAGCTTCTCGATGCGCTCGCGCGGATCCTCCTGCTCAGAGGACACCAGCTGCTGCATCACTTGGCCGCGCTGATTGTCCACCACCGTGATGATTGCGGAGGTGCCCAGCGTGGACCAACCGACGATGCGCTCGCCGTCATCTTCCACGATCCGCGAGGACCGCAGCTCCGTGAGCAGCTGCGTCGTCGACGCCGCCTTCGCCTCGGAATCGAAGAATTGGAACTGTCCGATCTCCGCGCCGGAGCAGTCGTAGGAGCCGCTCACCCCAGTTGCCGAGCACGTATCCAGCTGCGCGAACAGCGACTCCGGCGCCAGCCCGGCGAAGGAATCGGTCACTTCCTGCACCGTCTTGTCTTTCGCAGAAGTGCTTGTCGACGCCCGCGTGCCCGATTCCTTCGACGTGCTCGACGCTGAACTCACGGTGCTCCCAGTGCTCTCAGTGCTTTCCGCCGTGGAACTCGTCGCGCTGCTGGACGGCGCCTCGCTCTGCGCCGTCTCGGTCTCTTCCGGTGCCGGTGCTGCTGTAGTGCTCGTCTCGTCGTCCCCGTTCCCGCACGCGGTAAGTGCGAGCGAGGCGGCGAGGAGAGCGGGGACAAGAGTGCGGCGGTGCGTCACGGGTAGGCTCCTTATTTCCTGTGCGTATGGGTAACGATAGTACGTGAGCGCTCGACCTAGGTCAGCTCGTCGGGGTCCTGCGCGAGGCTGTAGCGCAGCGCGGCGATCACGTTCGGGGCGACGTTGGGCCCGCCGCGCAGCTCGATCTCGTCCTGGGCAAACATGCCACGTTCCTCCAGTTCTTCCTCAGTAAGCCGCATCTGCAGGAGAGTCTGCTCGATGTCGTCGTCGCGCAGCACGCCGGAGAAGAGGCGCGCGGGGCGCGGTTGGGAGTCCGGCCCGGCGGAGGTGTCGCGGAAGATGATCTCCTGGGCGAGGACGACGCCCTCGACCTGCTCGGGCCACGCGACGCGCGCGACGTAGTCGGCTAGCTCATCGCTACCGGGGCGGATGTGCTCCGGCAGCTCCTGCACAACCAGGGTGAGGGGGGAGTGGTCGGCGTCGTCGGTGAGTTGCGACAGCTCGTCGATAAGCAACTGCGAGGGGACCAGCGCAAAGAGTGAGGGCGGTGCGTCCCAGCCCTCCGCGTGGACGAACTCCACAGCTTCCGTCATGGCTTTGTTCAGGGCCTGCTGTGAGCTGAAGTGACGCTGCACGGGAACCTTTCTGGCTGTCGAATCGTTGAAACTTTAAGCTAGAAGCTTAATACGCACGTAAAGACTATTTCGAAGGAGCAGGATTGGCTACCCGCGTCAACCAGCCTCAACCCAGCGCGAAAAAGTCGAACCGTACGCTGCTGACGGCGGTCATCGTCGTCGGCGCAATATTTACCCTTGTGCCCATGCTGGTCGGTCTGTACACCGACTTCCTGTGGTTCGGGGAACTCGACTTCCGCGGTGTGTTTAACCGGGTGATTATTGCCCGCATTGTTTTGTTCGTCCTTTTTGCGCTGGTTGGCGGCGGTGTCGCGTACGCGGCTGCCCTGCTGGCCTGGCGGGGGAGACCGGCGGGTGCGCCCACGGCGGATCCGTTCTCGCCGTCCGCGCAGTACCGCGAGACGATTCAGCAGGGCATTCGTTCCCTGCTCTTCGTCGTGCCGCTGGTCGTCGCCGTCCTGTCGGGCCTGGCGGGGCAGCGCATGTGGCGCACATTCCTGCTGTGGTTCAACGGCTCCGATTTCGGAGTATCCGACCCGCAGTACGGCAAGGACCTCGGCTTTTACGCGTTCGCGCTGCCGGGGCTTTCCGCCATCGTGGGCACGCTGAGCATGCTGCTTATCGTCGCGTTCCTCATCGCCCTCGTTGCGCACTACCTGCTGGGCGGGATCCGCATTGGCAACCGTGCGTCGGGGCAGCGCGGCTTCGTCTCCAAGGCGGCGCGCGTGCAGCTGGCGTTTACTGCCGGTCTGTGGATGCTACTTAAGGCCGTGAGCTACTGGCTGGAGCGCTACTTCCTGCTCTACGGGCAAAACGACATTTTCACGGGCGCGTCTTATACCTCTATTAACGCGATGCTGCCTGCCAAGATGATCCTCACCGTTATCGCGGTCATCGTCGCCGCGGCGTTCTTCGCGTCGGTGGTGTACAAGGATTTCCGCATCCCGGTGCTGGCCACGGTGCTGATGCTGGTGTCCTCGCTGGTGATCGGCAACGTCTGGCCGGCCTTGCTCGAGCAGTTCTCGGTGAAGCCGAACCGCCAGGCTAAGGAGCGCGAGTACATCGGCCGCAACATCGAGTCCACCCGTTTCGCTTACGGGCTGACGGATGACACGGTGACGTACGAGGACAACTGGGGCTCGGACAACGTCTCCAACAACGAGGTCGCGGACGATTGGTCCACCATCAGCAACATCCGTCTGCTGGACCCGGACGTGCTCTCGCCCACGTTCACCCAGAACCAGCAGCTGCGCAACTTCTACGGCTTCCCGGACCAGCTGGCCATGGACCGCTACCAGGTCGACGGGGAGATGCGCGACTTTGTCGTCGCTGCGCGCGAGATGGATCCGAACGCCCTGCGCGAGAACCAGCGCGACTGGATCAACCGCCACACGGTCTACACGCACGGCAACGGGTTCGTGGCCGCGCAGGCGAACACCGTGGACGAGGCAGCGCAGGACGCCGGCTCGACCCGCGGTGGTCTGCCCATCTTTACGGTCTCGGACCTGCAGTCCAACGCGAAGGCGGCGGAGAAGAAGGACGCCGAGGAGCTGGGCATCCGCGTTGACGAGCCCCGCATTTACTACGGCCCAGTGATCTCCAGCGCCGAGGATGGGTTGGACTACGCGATCGTGGGCGACAACGGGCAGGGCCCGGTGGAGTATGACACGGACAACTCCACCTACACCTACGAGGGTGAGGGCGGCGTGAACATTGGCAACTGGTTCAACCGCGCTGCGTACGCGGTGAAGTACCAGGAGCTGAACATGATCCTGTCGGACCGCGTGGGCGGCAACTCCAAGCTGCTCTACGACCGCGACCCGCGCGAGCGTGTGGAGAAGGTCGCGCCGTGGCTGACCACGGACTCCAAGACCTACCCCGCAGTGATTGACGGGCGAGTGAAGTGGATCGTGGACGGCTACACCACGCTGTCGCAGCTTCCGTACTCCACGAACACGTCGCTGCAGGACACCACGCAGGACGCGCTGAACCCGGACGGGACCACGCAGCGCCTGGTGAACAACAACCTGGGCTACATCCGTAACTCGGTGAAGGCGACGGTGGACGCGTACGACGGCTCTGTTGACCTCTACCAATTCGACGAAGAAGATCCCGTGCTCAAGGCCTGGATGGGCGTGTTCCCGGATACGGTGCGTCCGCACAGCGAGATCAGCGATGATCTACGCGAGCACCTCCGCTACCCGGAGGACCTGTTCAAGGTGCAGCGCGAACTGCTGGCCCGCTACCACGTGGACGACCCGGGCGTGTTCTTCAACAACGACGCCTTCTGGTCCGTGCCCAACGACCCGACCGCGCCGGAGGGCCGTCAGGAGCTGAACCAGCCGCCGTACTACGTGGTGGCCGCTGACCCGGAGACCAATGAGTCCTCCTTCCAGCTGATCACCCCGTACCGCGGCCTGAACCGCGAGTTCCTGTCGGCGCACATGTCGGTGTCCTCGAACCCGGAGACGTACGGCAAGATCACGGTCCGCGTCCTGCCCACGAATACGCAGACCCAGGGCCCGAAGCAGGCGCAGGACGCGCTGATGTCCTCCGACCAGGTCGCGCGTGACCGCACGCTGTGGGAGGGTTCGAACGACCTGAAGAACGGTAACCTGCTCACCCTGCCGGTGGGCGGCGGCGAGATCCTCTACGTCGAGCCGATCTACTCTCAGCGCAAGGACCAGGAGTCCGCGTTCCCGAAGCTGCTGCGTGTGCTCGTGTTCTACCGCGGCCAGGTTGGCTACGCGCCGACGGTGTCGCAGGCCCTGAAGCAGGTGGGCATTGATTCCCAGGCGGCGCAGGACATCGAGCTTGTCGACGAAGGCGCGTCCGACAACCAGGACGCCGAGGCCTCCGCCGAGCAGCCGAAGGAAGGCGACAGCGAGGCGCCTGCCCCGGGCAACAAGGACGAGGCGATGCAGGGCATTAACGACGCCCTGCGCAACCTTGAGGGCGCCCGCGACGGCTCCTTCGAGGAGTACGGCCGAGCCCTCGACGAGCTGGACCGCGCTGTGGAGGCGTACCAGAGCGCGCAGTAGGCGCTTACCCTAGTGGGTTGCGGACCAGGAGCCGGTCGATCTGTTCACGCAGATCCTCCGGTGCCGGGCGAAGAAAATCGCCGGGCTTCTCCTGGTCCGCTTCGTCGTTCTCGGGGCCCGGCCCGCCCGGATCCACCATGGCCGCCTCCGTGAGGTCGAGCATCCTGCCCAGGCGTGCCAGGTTGAGTTGGTATGCGCCATCCAGCGCCGGCTCCTCCACCTCGCGGATCCAGCCGGTCTCTTTGAACAGTGGGATGTGCGTGGCGACGATGTTTGTTCTTGCGAACCCGCCCTTCGCCCCCGGAGGCCCGAGCCGGGTAATGAGTCCGGTGCGGCCGGGGCGGATCGTTCCGTCGAGTTCGAGCGTCGGCTCGTCGGAATCGTCGGCGAGGAAAGCGAGGGTGCCGAGGATGTTCCGCTCCTTTGGTAGGAGCGAGGGGATCTCAACACAGTAGATTGCGGCTCGAAGTAATTCTCCCAAGGGCGCCTCCTGACGTCGTGTGACTGGATGGAGCGCAATTGTATCGCCCGGCCCGGACACGGCACCGGGTCGGTTCGAACTGGTGAACGAACCTGAGCGTGGTGGGCGTGCGTTGGGCAAGCCGTATGAATCTCACGATTATGGGTTCTGCCCAGGGGATTTGGCCTTTGGTAAAGTGATCAGTATAGTTACTTCACGTTGCCGATACGGCAGCAGGTGAAAAGAAAATATCACCCGACGCGGGGTGGAGCAGCTCGGTAGCTCGCTGGGCTCATAACCCAGAGGTCGTTGGTTCGAATCCAGCCCCCGCTACTAAGATAAGGCCCCTACCAGTGCAAATGCTGGTAGGGGCCTTCTTCATTTTGTGAGCGGATCACCATTTGGTGCACTAGCTGGTGCACTAGGGTCAAAATCCTGCACCAAACGGAACTGCGACGCTCCAACGAAGCGGCGCAGGTTTTCGGGGCATTGCTTAGTGATTGCGAGGTCGGCGGCAACGAAGGAACGCCACGGGAGCCGGCAGTTCGGGGGGTCTGCCTATCTCGGGGGGTGAGACTGCTCAACCGTGGCGTTCGGGAGAAAGCTTATTGAGGGCGGCAAGTCCGTCAGCGCAGTAGCCAGGACACTCAACGTCTCGCGGCCGACGATCTATCGCGCTCTCAAGCGCATCGAAGCCGACGCTTAGGCACAGGCTGCGTCGCTAGCGCTCGCACCCGGCGAGAAGGCATCAGGCTGCGCTAGCGACGCTCGGCACACATGAGTGCTGCACTGCTGGGATACGCCTGCGACCGGCAGAGCCGGGCCGAATTCGGGATTGACCATGTACACCCCGTATTCGTGCAAAGGAGCACTGCCATGTCCACTCATTCCCACACGCTTGCATCCCACGGTGAGATCCTCGCGAACCTCCCCGGCATCCTCGGCTTCTACCCGAACAACTCGCTGATCCTCGCGTTCTTCGTCGACGACGAGGGGGTCGACACCGTCCGCCTCGGCCCGGTCGCGCGGTTCGACCTGGACGAAGCTGTTGCAAAGCTCACCGAGAGCCGCGAGCGGTTCGCAGCGTGGGTCCACCACCTCGAACTCGACGCTGTTATCGCGTACATGATCAGCGATGGCATTGCGCAGCCGGTCTTCGAGGAGACGGCAACGTATCTCACCAGCGGGGCAGTGCACCTACCGCCGCTGCTCGGGGTGGTGCAGGTGCCTGAGATCGTCACCGGGGCTGCGTGGTGGTCCGTGTATCAGCATCCGCTCATCGACGAGCCGCGCCACGGCGTTGTCGGCGAGGTCGCCGCATCGGCGGCGCTGCGGCAGATGCTAGAGCACACCGGCGAGCTGCCGGAGCCGAGCAAAGACGACATCGAGGCACGGTTGAACAGCACCGATCACGGCATCGACGCTGCCGAGCACGCCGACATCATCGAAGACGCGCTGGCGTATATCCCGCCCATGTTCTCCGACGTGCTGCAGCGTGAGTACGAGCAGGCGGCGGCAGGGATGACCCAGCCGAGCACTCGCGCTGTTCGATCCGCGCTGAAATGCTTCACCACGCCGCGCTTGCGAGACACGCTGCTTGCAGCGCTGCTCGATGACCCGCAGGCGGGCCTTGCGTTTATAGAGAAGGTTATGCGTGCCGTCCCGACCAGCTGGCCAGGGATGCGCTCGCAGCTCACGGCCACTGTTGCCGTGCTCGCGCACGCCACAGGCCAGCCGGGGCTGGCTGGCGTGGCTGCGCAGCGAGCCACCGAGATCGGGCCAGACGAGAACTTCCCGTCTCTGGTGGCCAAGCTGACCGACATCGGCCAAGGCGAGCGGATGGTTGAACTCGTTCGCGAGGGCGCTGAGAAGACCCGAACGATCTTGTTCGCCGAGTAATCCCACACACCCCGTTGCAGCGATGCAACGGGGTTTCTGTTTCTCGTCGGCCGTGGCTTGCGACGACAGACACCTCAACGAGGCAAGGGAGCGACCCCTAGACAGCAGAGCTGTCTCCAACAGACGGATTGACCACCAATCCGAACAAGGAGGCACCTGATGGGCGACTTCATCCACACCGACCTGGAACTGCTCTACCAGCTCGCCGACGGCATCGACGGCGAGGACGCCGATCCGGGCGCAACACAAGAACTGCGCGACCTAGAGGCGGCAGGCACACCGCTGCCCTGGGCAGTGCTGTAGCGACAGCGCAACCACCCCGCAGCAGCAAAGCCGCTGCTTAAGTACCCAAATTGCACGGCAAATCACACCCACTCAGATAAGGAGAACCATCATGTCCAACCCCTTCAACAACGGCACCATCGTCGGCAACGCAGCTCGCGCACCGAAGCTGTTCGAGCACGCAAACGGCGGTGCGACGGTGAAGCTCAGCGTCTATGCGCGCAACACCTTCAAGAACAAGACCACCGGCAAGGTCGAGTCCGAGATTGTCGAACTCACTGGCTACGTGGCTGACGCCAAGAACCTCGGCGTCTTCGGATGCATCGGCGCTGGTGATCGCGTTGCAGTGAGCTACTCGCTGAAGACTGACAACTACACCGATAAGGACGGCAACAAGCACTATCCGCTGGTAGCGCGCATCGACACTGTGCAGCTGATCGACTCCAAGAAGGAGTCTGAGGCACGAGCAGCACGCCGCGAGAACAGCGCAGATAACGCTGCTGCTAATGACTCTGAAGAAGTGCCGTTCTAGTTGCAACAACACCCCGCAGGGAAACCTGCGGGGTTATTTTTTCAGCACAGACCACGCATAACGCCGTCGCCGTCCAGTACGGGAGCGCTGATACTCCTGCTCCAGACGCTCTGTCTCTACACAGTGCATTACATGAGCCATTACATGCGCTGTTTTACTGCACTGTGTACTAGCCATTCCATTACGCACTACGCTGGCGCACTTCAAGTTCATTGAAATCTTCTCAGACATTAGTGGTTCTCCTTCAAGTGAAGAATGCTTTAACTGGCCCCACCTTACCGGCATTCCTCTCAAACTTGGCCTCTGTTCGCTATGAGCGTTGGGGCACAGCGCCTAAGGCGCATACGGAAGCTGGGTTAACATTTACTCATGTCTGTTTCTGAGCTGTCCACCAGTACCCAGAACTATTTGAAAGCTATCTGGGGGCTAAAGGAATGGTCATCCGAGCCCGTTACCGCCACACTTATAGCGAAACAGCTGGGACTCAAGCTCTCCTCGGTCTCCGATGCAGTGCGCAAAATGTCGAAGCAAGGGCTCGTGTCACACACGCCCTATGGCTCTGTGGAGTTAACCGAACTTGGCAGGCAGTACGCATTGGTCATGGTGCGCCGCCACCGATTGCTTGAGTCTTTTTTGGTTCAAGCATTGGATTATACGTGGGACGAGGTCCATGATGAAGCCGAAAATCTTGAACACGCGGTGTCTGACATGCTCATAGAGCGCGTGGATAAGTTCCTCAATTACCCCACTAGGGATCCACACGGCGACCCTATCCCTACGGTTGATGGACAGGTCACTATCCCCAGTGTGCACCGTCTCACCGACAGCGGCGCACAACCGCAGGTGACCGTGGAACGCATTTCTGATTCCGACCCACAACTGCTGGCCTTCCTCAAAGAGCAAGGCATCGTCATTGGGGCTGTTCTTACCACGCGCGAAGGAACGCCCTTTTCAGAATCGCTCGAAGTACAGGTAGCCGACAGTACTCAGTGGGTAGTACTTGGGCGCCCAGCTACGGACGCAGTGTTTGTAGCACACCACAGCCTGTAGTCTTTCCCTTTCTCATTAATCCTGTCCCTACCTGCCCTTTTAAAAACTACGGTGCGGCGTAGTTTGCAACTACGGTAGTACGTAGTTAATCTTTTCGATCATCACCTATCCCACTTATGGCTAAGGCCAGGATGAGCAGGATTGTCATGTCAGACTCACCAGATTTGGTGTACTTTTCTAGCGTTTCTGAAAACACAAAAAGATTCGTCGAACGCTTAGATAGACCCGCAGTGCGCATTCCACTGCGGCCCAAGAAAACCGGAATGATCCAGGTTTCACACCCGTACGTACTCATCGTTCCAACCTACGGCGGTGGCTCGCTCAAACGCGCAGTCCCCAAACAGGTCATCGACTTCCTCAATGACCCAATCAACCGTTCCTTTATCCGGGGCGTGATTACCTCAGGCAATACCAACTTCGGAAGCGCTTACTGCGTCGCCGGCCGCATCATTTCCGCTAAGTGCCACGTTCCAGAGCTGCATCACTTCGAGCTACTCGGCACGCAGAAGGACGTTGCCGCTGTAAAGCAGGGCCTTCACAAGTTTTGGGAGCAGCAAAGCAACTAACAATTACACCCCATTGATTTCCCACAAAATGAAGACCACATCCGCAACACACAGATTGGAAACCACAATGCCGCCACTTAAGGCCACCCCCACACAGCCCATTGGCCCTACGCCCCGCACCGCTTCAGCAGACGATGCCGGCGGTGTCGGTAAGCGCAAGAGCTACCATGCACTCAACGCGCAGCTGAACCTATTCGACGATTCGGGAAGAATCCAGTTCGACAAGGACATTGAGGCAACACAAGACTTTTTAGCGCACCATGTCACTCCCCGCATGCATCAGTTTGAATCCACCAAGCAGCGCTTGGAGTGGTTGGTTGATAACGAATACTACGAGCGGGAATTCCTTGAGCTTTATGATGACGATTTTCTGTGCACTATGTACGACAGAGCCCACCGAGCCAAGCATCAGTTCCGCACTTTCCTCGGCGCATTTAAGTTCTTTACTTCATACGCACTGAAAACCTTTGATGGCTCGCGATTTCTGGAAGGCTACGAAGAACGCGTCGCCACCACAGCTTTGTACCTTGCACAGGGCGATGAGGAGCTTGCGGAGAAGCTGGTGGATGACATCATGACCGGACGCTTCCAGCCCGCCACCCCTACTTTTCTCAACGCAGGAAAAGCCCAGCGTGGCGAAATGGTCTCCTGCTTCCTCCTTCGCATCGAAGACAATTTGGAAAGCATTGGCCGCAGCGTGAACTCTGCACTGCAGCTTTCAAAACGCGGCGGTGGTGTGGCCTTGTTACTGAGCAATCTGCGCGAATCCGGAGCCCCAATCAAAAAGATTGAGAACCAAGCTTCCGGCGTAGTCCCAGTCATGAAAATTCTGGAAGATAGCTTCAGCTATGCCAACCAATTGGGCGCTCGACAGGGCGCTGGAGCCGTCTACCTACATGCGCACCATCCAGATATTCTTCGTTTCCTGGATACCAAGCGGGAAAATGCCGATGAGAAAGTCCGCATTAAGACTCTTTCGCTGGGAGTTGTTATTCCAGATATAACCTTCCAGCTGGCCAAAGAGAACAAGGATATGCATCTTTTTAGCCCGTATGACATCGCTCGCGAGTACGGCGTAGCCATGTCTGACATGTCTATCACCGAGTATTACGACGAGCTGGTTTCCAATCCGCGAATTTCTCATACGACTATCAAGGCCCGCGAGTTTTTCACCACGCTGGCTGAGCTTCAGTTTGAATCTGGATACCCCTACATACTCTTTGAGGATACGGTCAACCGCGCTAATCCCCTCAAAGGACATATCAATATGTCCAATCTGTGTAGTGAGATCCTCCAGGTCAACACGCCATCCACCTACGGCGCCTCAGGTAACTACACCACCGTTGGCCAGGACATTTCCTGCAATCTAGGGTCGCTCAACATCGCTAAAGCTTTTGAATCACCGGACTTTGGGGAAACTGTTGAAACCGCGGTGCGCGCTCTCACGAAGGTCTCAGACCTAACAAATATCGAAGCTGTTCCTTCCATCGCTCACGGTAATGCATCCATGCATGCCATCGGGTTGGGCCAAATGAATCTCCACGGTTTCCTGGCTTCCAAGCGTATTCCTTATGGCTGCGCCGAAGCACTGGACTTTACAAATATCTATTTCCTGACCGTGACCTATCATGCGCTCCGTGCATCCCATGCGCTAGCGGTTGAGAAAGGTCAACGATTCACTGGCTTTGAAGAATCCACCTATGCCACTGGCGTCTACTTCGACAAGTACATCGACCAAGACTGGGCGCCGGCCACTGACCACGTAAAACAGCTATTCCATGAGGCTGGCGTGCAGATTCCTCAACGCGAGGATTGGCTATGGCTCAAGAACCAAGTGATGCAAGACGGCATCTACAACGCCTACTTGCAGGCAGTTCCACCCACTGGATCAATTTCCTACATCAATGACTCCACCGCGTCCATACACCCGATTGCCTCCAAGATTGAAATACGCAAGGAAGGCCGCTTGGGGCGCGTGTACTACCCCGCACCGGAAATGACCAACGACAACTTGGAGTATTTCGATGACTCCTACACCGTGGGGTACAAAAAAATCATCGACACCTACGCTATGGCCACCCAACACGTGGACCAAGGGCTTTCCCTGACTTTGTTCTTCACCGCTGACACCACTACGCGGGACATCAACAAGGCACAAATCTATGCCTGGAAAGCCGGAATCAAGACCTTGTACTACATCCGTTTACGCCAACCTGCACTCCAGGGAACCGAGGTCGAAGGCTGCGTTTCCTGTGCTCTGTAGGAACACGGTCCTTCCTTCATTCACAACCATCCATCAAGAAAGAAAGAAGCTATGTCTTCAACATCAAACACTGCTGAGCTAACCAGCATCTCAGTTACGCCGCCAAGTTACCGGCATGACCCTTCAGCCCGCATCCGCGCCATCAATTGGAATCGGGTGAGCGATGAGAAGGATCTTGAAGTGTGGAACCGCCTCACCGCCAACTTTTGGTTGCCAGAAAAGGTTCCACTTTCAAACGATCTCCCGGCGTGGCAGAGGATGACACCGGAGGAACGCAACCTCACCATGCGGGTGTTCACGGGACTCACCACCCTGGACACCGTCCAGGCCACTGTGGGCGAAATCTGTCAGATCCAAGATGCCCGCACCGAGCACGAGGAGGCCGTGTATACCAACATCGCCTTCATGCAATCAGTCCATGCCCGTTCTTACTCTTCAGTGTTTTCTACTTTGAGCAGTACGAAAGAAATTGATGAGGCATACCGCTGGGCGGTGAATAATGACCTTCTCCAGGCACGCGCCAAAAAAGTGCTCACTCATTATTTTGGACCCGATCCACTCAAGCGCAAAGTGTCATCGACGCTGCTTTCCTCGCTGCTTCTCTACGCGGGTTTCTATCTTCCCCTGCATTTTTCCGTCCACGCCACCCTGACAAATACGGCAGACATGATTCGCCTCATTCTGCGTGACAAGGCAGTGCACGGTTACTACTCAGGCTACAAGTACCAGCGCGGACTGGAAACGTCTGCTCCACAACGGCAACAGGAGATGCATGATTTCACTATTTCCTTGCTCGAAGAGCTTTATGCCCTAGAGCTGGATTATTCCGGCGAGCTATATGAGCCGTTGGGGCTCATGGATGATGTAGCTGTATTCGTTCGCTATAACGCCAATAAGGCGCTCATGAATTTGGGCTACCCGGACTACTTCCCACCTGAAGAAACGGAAGTGAACCCGGAAATCCTCGCTGCCCTAGCACCTGGAGCAGATGAAAACCATGACTTCTTCTCCGGCTCCGGTTCCTCCTATGTCATTGGCACCGCTGAAGAAACGAGTGATGATGACTGGGATTTCTAAACCGTTTCCACGACCAGACCAAGGAAGCTGGCTTGAGACCATCGCGCTGTTTGAAGCCATCCGCGAAGGAAACCAACCAGCAGCCATGCGGCTTTTGGATACGTCCGCCGCACGGGAGGCCGTCCTCGGGGGACTGTTAGGACTCATCGAACTGTACTTCCGCCATGAAGAAGACAAAGTGGATAACTTTCTTACTGCCGCCCACGCCGCCGGGCCACCGCCTGCCTTTGGCTGCAAGCCTTTTCTCCCTTGATCGCACGTACCTACGCCCAACTAAGAAGAAAGGACTTCCTATGACCACCCCACGCATTAGTGTTATCGTCGGCAGCCTGCGCCGCGGCTCATTTGCGCGCAAGATTGCACACGAAGTGCTCACAATGATCCCTGAAAACTACCAGGCAGACATCGTTGAAATCCGTGACTTGCCGCTCTATGACTTCGACTACGATGACCCCTCGGTCACGGACAAGCCCATTCCAGCTGAGTACACCACTTTCCGCGACACCATCAAGAACTCGAGCGGCGTCCTCTTTGTTACCCCGGAAAATAACCGTACTATCCCTGCCTGTCTCAAGAATGCAGTGGACATCGGTTCCAAGCCCAACTCGGATGTGGCTTGGAAGAACCTTCCCGCAGGTATCATCAGTCACTCTGTAGGCCGCATGGGCGGCTACAGTTCACAGAAGAACCTCCGGCTCGCCCTGTCCTACTTCGATATGCCGCTTCCTGGTCAGCCCGAGGTATTCCTTGGCCAATCCCCCACCCTCTTCGAAGACTCCGGCCATCTCAATGAAGGCACCGCAGGCTTTGTCAAAGACTACGTTATACGCTTCCTGCAGTTGGTCGACATGACATTAACAGCCAAGCACAGCTAGCGACGGCGACTAACCCTAGCCACCGCCCTCTACGAAGTACTTGAAGGCTTCTAAAGGGCCTTCTCAAAGACACAAACCCCGGATTCACACTCATCCTTGAGTTACCTGAATCTGAACCCAGGACGCTTCAAAAAACACCGCTCTAATTCTTCGATTTTCGCTGAATTAGAGCGGTTTTAGCGCTGTCGCTGGACACTGACCCTGGCGACATCCTGTTAGGCCGCTACAGGGCCATACAGGGCAGGGGAGACCCCCATCTACGGCTTGCCGCCGTCGGGGGACTCCTTGTCACCGTCGGGAGACTCCTTGCCACCGTCGGGGGACTCCTTGTCACCGTCGTGGTCGCGCTGTTGCTCCTGCTGGCGGCGCTTAGCGATGCGTTCCAGCGCGCGACGCAGTACTGCAGCGCTTTCCTCCTGAGTACGGTCGATGACGATCTCGCGGTACCGTTGCTTCATCTCTGGGTTGCTGTCAATCTCGACCCGCAAAAAGTCCTGATCAACATGCGAAATCTCCTGCAACGACTGCGTTGCTTCCTCGATGATGATCTTCGCTTCCTGCTCTGCTTCCTCGCGCGTTACTGCAGCGTCACGTGTGGCCTCATCATGTTCTTCACTGCCGAATTCTTCGGCAAGGTCAAGCAGCTCATCTGCCTGAGCTTCAGCGAGACCCAGCGTCTGCTCAGCTTCTTTGCGTGCGTCACTGCGGATCTGCTCGGCTTCTTGCTCGGCCTTTTCGCGTGCTTCGCTGCGGAGCTGTTCAGCTTCCTGCTCTACACGCTTGAGCTTGGCTTCGGCGGCGCTCTCAACCTCCTTGGCACGGTCCAGCAACTCTTCCGCCTGTGCCTCGGCAAGACCCAACTCCTGTTCAGCATCCTTCTGTGCATCACCACGAATCTTTTCGGCGTCCTGCTCGGCCTTCTCGCGTGCTTCTTTGAGTACGCGCTCGGCAACCTCGCGAGCCTGCTGTTCAGCATTTTCCTGCACACGCTGGGCTTCTTCACGGGCCTGCTGCGCCCGTTCGAGTTCTTCTGCAGCTTGCTTGCGGTCTTTCGCTGCAGCATCGACATCTCGCTGTACGGAGCTGTGCTTCCGTTCCACCTCGTCCTCACGGTTCGCAAGGTCGCGCTCCCGGTCCTGCTGTTCGACGTAACGGTCAAGATTCAGCGACTCATTGTGACGTTCAGACACATCTAGCTCTACCGGGTAACCCAACGCGTACATGTGCTCTCGAAGTCCACGCTGCGCGTCGATGAACTTCTGGTTCCCGGAGATTTGTTTGCCCTTCTTCGGGCCAGATATGTACCGCACCGACTCATCAGTGTTGTACGCGATGCCGGGCCGGCAGCGGAGCTTGTCGGGATCATCCGGCTTCGGCGAGAACGTATCAGCCTGGAACTGGATGTGTGGCGTTGATTCGTCGAAGTTCATATCCCCACCGGCTACGGCATCGATGCCGCCGGGGATGAAGTTCTCGGCGAGCCAACGCATCGACTCTTCGAGATACTGCTTCGCTGCTTCGTCGTCGCGTGCTACCAGCCGAGGCCGTTTCACTTCGCGACCGTCTACCTCACTTGTGTAATAGTCCGGGATTTCTTTACACATCGACTTCGGTAGATGCACGACGAAGAGTGACGTTTCAAAACTGTTCTTCTGCACGCGCACGCCGTCCATCCTGGCGTCTTGGTACGCCAAGACTTCCTCGACGGACGCAGCGCGTCGGAACGTGCCGTTGCCGTCGTTGACGAACGGAACGTTCAAATGTGCATCGGCCACCACGATGTTTGAGTTCATCGCGGCCTGATGCGCGAGATCCTGCGGATCTAATTCTCGCATCGCCTCCTTGAGGAGTCGCTTGCGATCTCCACGTGTGTCTCCGCCGCAGTTGTCACGGCGGAGATGGCGCAGATTGAACGCTGCGCGTCCCTTCTGCGCTGTAGATGTCTTCGACATATCTGCGTTCCTTGTGTTGAGGTGTGCGCGTACACGGAGCCTCTGTCTTCGACCCCTCCATGTACCCGCGCACATGACGAACTTGAGTTTCCTGGGGACTCCGCGAATGTTCTGGAGCCTCTGCTTCGCCCCTCCAAAACATTCTACCCCAACAAACTCAAGTTCTTTAGGCCCCCTAAAGACCTCAGTCTAGCCACCTCGCAAGCTCGGAGAACTGAGGTCTTGAGGGGGCGCCTGCAGCGGGCAATCGCTCGCGGAAAAACCCTCCCTATTCGGTCGGCTTTTTCCGCTTCGCCCTTTCGAGAAACACTGCGTGACCTGCGAAGATCGCTGTGGCGATCTCCTTGGCCCCGCAGCAGTGCAGTGGGCTACGCGGCGCTGGCGCCCCGCTTTAGCCCCTGCCGATAGCCTCGTTCGCTGCGCTTTCGAGGCTATATAACCGACACAATAATTTTGTGGCGGTCTTCGAGTGGCACGCTATTCGCGGCCAATTTTGTCCGTCGCACATGGTGCGCGACATTTTCCCTGCTCGCGCAGTGAAAACAGGGCTTTTGGAAAAAGTCCCGGCGTCGCACCCCCTTATACTGGTTTTGGTTTTCAGCGTCGATTTTCGACCCTGACACACAAAACACGCCTTCGCTGCAGGTCAGGGACCCAAATGGCGGTCTTCGACCCACCGCTTTTTGTCCGCAACCGGTCTTCGAGTGACCCATTTTCATATCGCGCGATATATCACGCTGCGACGATCTGTAGACCCGTCGTTGCCCAGGCACGGCCAAGGGCACGACGATGGCTGCTCACACACGAAAACCCCACCCTTGCGAGCGGGGTTTGTGCTCTCGATACGAGCCACGGCAGTACACCGTGGCACCCTTCGGCTGTACACGTAAGCGGTGACTGCGTGTACAGCCTGACGGCTAGTTCTGTACGTCCTCGGGCGGACGGTCAGGACCGTCGTCGCCCTCGTTGCTGCTCGGCGACGGAGCACCGTCTTTTGGTTTCGCCGCCTTGTCGTCGTCGGTGGATGCAGGCTTGTTGCCGTTGAGTATCGTCTCGAACTCTTTGGCATACCCGTGCATCTTTGCTAGCCGTTCCTTCGCCGCCTTGTGTGCACGGCGGGCTTCATTCACGGCATCTTTGGCCCGCTGCTCTTCGAGCTTCGCGGCCTCGTAGTCGTCTTGAAACGACATGTGATCTTCTCCTTGGTTGGGTCTTTGTGTTCGGCTGGATCACCCACACGCGGCGGACCACGTGTGGGTTGTAGAACGCTCACCTCGCATCAGTCCTTGCATCCAGCCCAGGACGCAGCAGGGCCAGCTGAGTCAGACAAGACGGGCACTTCAACACCGCCCTTGCAGGGCAGTACCACAGCCTTGAACGCATCCATCACGGTGCGTTTGATGTCCTCTGCGCGGTCGCGTGGCACTGAGAGCACAATCTCGTCGTGGACGAAGATGCGCACCATCTCCAGCACCTCTTGAGGCAAGTTCAGCACGCCTTCGAGGAAGACGTCTCGGGCCGTGCCTTGGCCGTATGCGGCAGGTGCTTGGGTGTACGCCGTGTCGCGTCCGACAGTCACCCGGCGACCGAAGCCCGTGGCGATCCAGCCGAGAGCCTCGGCGTGCTTGCGCAAGTGATCTTTGAACGCTTCGAGTTGCGGGAACTCGAAGTGCAAACGGTCCAGCTGCTCCTTCGCCTCGACCTCGGAGATGCCAGCGTGGGATGCAAAACTCTTTGGCCCCATGCCGTAGTTCGCGGCGTGGCCGAGCGCCTTCGCGTCGGACCTGCGAGACGCATCGCCGAAGACGCGAATAGCCATCTCCGTGTGCGCGTCACGGCCAGGGGCGAAGAGTGCAGCGTAGGCAGCATCTCCGCTACCCGCTGCCATGCAGCGCGCGTCGATCTGCGACAGATCCACCGAGATCAGCTCCTCGTCGGCGCTATCGGCCACGATCATCTCGCGCTGGCGGATGAGCCGCTCATCACGCGAACCGAACACCGTCATGCCGGGGTTCGTTGTGCTCAACCGGCCCGTGGCCTGACTCGACGTGATGTGTGGATACACCCGCTCACCGCGCAGATATTTCTTAATCGTTGCCGCTGGGGTGGAGGACTGCAGCACTGTTATCAGCTTCTCGGCCAGCTCGACAACCTCAGACACGTCAGCGTGGTCCGCCGCGACCTGTTTGAACGCTGGCGCACTGATGCTGATCGCGCCCTTAGCAGTGAGCGGAACAGCAACGCCGAACCTGTCGAGGTAGTCGGCGATAGCTTGTTTGCCCTTATCGGTCATCCAGGGCTTTTTCCCCTTATCAGGGATACCAACAGTGCTCACGAGCCAGGCGCGGATCTCAGACACAACGGCTGCTTCCTCTGCGAGAAACTCGTCGACCTTGGCTGTATCGACGCGCACACCGTGCGACTCGACAACGCTTAGCGCGTGTATTTTCTCGTGCTCACCGCGCAGGTAGTCCTCGCCAACAGCCTCGATCGTGGCAGGCACAAGCTTCTCGTAGACCGCTACGTTGGCACGCACGTCCTGCAGCGCGTATTCGACGTACTCGGGGTTGTCCACCGGAATCTTGTTGAACCCGCCGTGCTGCTTCGCCAGCACCTTGAGAGCAGACTCGCTACCTGCCAGCAGTTTGCCGTCGACGCCACACCTGCGGGCAACAGCATCGAGGTTGTACTTGAGGTTACGATCACCGCCAGCAGCCAGGCGGGACATGACAAGGGTGTCGCGCACCTTGCCGGCCTTGATCAGCGCACCGACGTCGAGGCCGTAGAGGCGCTGCAGAACGGGCAGATCATACTGCACGATGTTGTGGCCGACGATAGTGTCTGCACTCTCTAGCAGCGGGATAAGTTCACCAGCAATGTCGGTGGTGGTGACAGGCTCGGCACCGTTGACAGAGTAGGCGGCAAGACGCACGAAGCCAGGATCATCGGTGACGTGCTGGTCATCTGCGCTGTCAGTCTCAGTGTCAAACACGACGATGGTGCTGTCAGCCGGTGCTGCAGGCTCATCGACTGTTTCTGCAGGTGGTGGCGTTTGCGGGGTCTGGGGAGGTCCACCACCGTTTCCGCCGTCACCACCACTGCCGTCAGCCCCATCATCATCGTCAGGATCGACACATACAACCTGGAATCGCTTCGTGTGGTTGACCGTTCCGGCGCTTCGTAGCACATAGCCGTCGAAGGGCCGGTCCTGAAAACGGGTGTACAGACAACCAAGGCGCTGGGCCTTCGCGTTCTCCACCGCCCAGAGATCCGAGGGCAGGGGTACAAATCCACCGGAGAGGCTTTGCTTTTCAATGGCCCTCTGCGCTTCGAAGGCGAGGAACGGCTTGTCGCCGAAGACGCTGTGTAGCCACGCTACATGAGCAAGATCCTCTAACTCGCTCTCGTCGGAGGCCTTACGCCACTCGCGTACGCCCTCCATCAGATCGCTGCGGCCTGCAAAGGCCAAGATACCGCCGACAGTGAAATACCACTCTTCGAAGCCACCGGTGTCATAGCCGGTAGGAGGTGCGGGCTTGCCAGCAACAATCCACGCGCGGATCAATGTATGCGCTGCTTCGAGGAGCTTTTTACGGTTCTGGCGTACCCAATCCAGAAGCCTTGGGTACTTAAAATCATCCCTTGCCTCAGGGTTGACCAAATCCGTATGCAGTTTAATGGGATTCGTACGACGCGACATGTCTTTGCGCGATGCGACGTTCTTGCCGATAGCGATGACACAGGCACCATTCGGCACAGACCTATGCTCCGATTTACCCAGAGTACGGCCAGCGTAGTCCACGGCAGAGATCATGGAGGCCAATGCCTCACTCTCCAAACCACTACTAGCCTCGTCAAAGATCAACAGGGTACGGCCCGCCAAAAGCGCTGAGAAGATCACCTTGTCCATCTCTTCGTCACTGAAGGGAATCCTTTGTGGCGGGGCGGCGCGACCCGTTACGATGATTGAAGCGTCCTGGGTTTAGTTCCTACCTCTGCTAAGGAAGGATTGGCACTATGCCCAGAAAGTATTCCGCCGAATTCAAGGAGAAGGCGATCCATCAAGTCCTAGAGATGGTCCGTCTGGAATCCTG